>JAIOQW010000228.1 GCA_021108405.1 Methanosarcinales archaeon | reverse complement strand
GGTCTATCTGCAACTATCTGGACTAAGGATATAGAAAAAGGGAACGAATTGTGTAGAAAAATTAAAGTTGGAATGGCGTTAATAAATGAAATTACTTTTTCATTTGATGGGGGAGATTACTGGGGTGGTATTAAGGAGAGTGGAAATAAATCATCCGAAAGTAAATTAATGCAATGTCTAATGGCGAAATCATATGTAGTCTATTCCGGATCAGAAAAAAGAAGTGGATGGTATTGAGAGTCAACGACCCTGCACTGAAGTGGCGGGGCATCCACGCGTGGGTGCATGAGGGTTTATAATGCTTATTTGTAGTTTTAGCTTTTATTGACAAAAAGGGCACTATTTTATAAGTTCTATTAAATTTATATTATATAATAAAGCTTAGATAGTATTATCGACTATTATATTCCTTGTTGCAGAAATATGACTACAGATAGGATAATAGAACGATACACCAGCGGTAAGGTACTTATTGGTATACTTCTTTTAGCTGGAGTTTGGTTAATTGTCGGATTGTCAATTGAAGAGGTATTTGGAAAGGATTTTATCTTAGATTTTTGGATATTTTACTGGGTCATTTTCTTTGGGATTCTGGTGGCGTTATACATCGTGACGATTATAGTAATATGTAGATCGATAACAATCCACACCAAAAAAAATACTTTCACTACCGCTAACACTACTTGGTGGGAGAAAGAAAAAAGTACCAGAGCAATAGGGTGTGCTACAGTAGGGGCAATCTCTTTTGCGTTTTTGGGAGTATTTATAGTGGTTGATGAAGGAGGGTGGGCTATTTTAACTACTGAGAGAGAATTTATTAAGATTGCTTTTCTTGCACTTTTTGGAGCATTAATTGGAGTTATGGGAATTGACACTGAGGATAGGTATCTGTTTAGCTGGAATGAAGTTCCAGGGAACTACAACAGCAGACTCGTAGAATTTATAGAACAGAGATTTTATACCGATTGGGTCAAAGCAGCAAATATTGAAAAAATCGATAATGGCAAGACCATAAAAGTGTATTCTAAAAAAAATTATTTGCTATTAAGCCTTAATGATGAAGAAACTGAAATGGACTTAAAAATCGATGATGGAAGAATAGCTAACTTCATTGTGAAAGCTGAGAAAGGTAAACTAAACATATACGAGGAAGGTTTCAATCTCAATATGTAAGTTGTTGATGCTAATAACAAAATGACTAACAGCTCTATTAAATACTCTATAAAGATTGATACGTTTACGGCTAAATAAATTTTCACCAACCTCAAATTCAACACTCAAAATTTTAGACAAACAAGTTATTTCATCTCCTTTTGTAGTTCATTCGTGCCAAATTTTAGCGATTTGATTGTTACAGTGGTTTGAGGTATTCTTATGGATGTATAAAATGCCCAACATCTTCAGCCCCAACCACACCACCGTCGGAATAAATTCCGAGGTATCCCTAACCTTCCCTTGAAATCCATATTAGCGATATTACGAGTCACAGACCCCCGACTGCAAGTCGGAGGCATCACGGGGCTGGAGGTCGGGTTATGAAGTATGCATTCGCTGAAAACAACCTGGATTTTCCTAATAAGCCTGATTTATCCGAAATTTTTACTGATAAGAAATAATTTTGGCGAACGAAATGAGCCAAATATACCTAATTATACGCTTTTAGTCGCATTTTATCATTCTATTCTTTCTTTCAGTTCGTTTATAATTTCGTCGGCTATTTCCAGTATTTCTTCTATTTCTTCTTTTGAGTAATAAGTAATTAGTCCCGGAGGATACCGTTCCTCATAATAGAACGCTGTTAATTTTCTGCCAAGATCAAGATATTTTTGAAATTCATCATCAAAAAACATAGCTTCTGTTACAAGTAATTCAAGGTCGTGGATCTTCTTTAATTTCCAGTCCCTATTAATAAGAAAGCCTTTCAGGTATTTTTCAACCGCCTGATGAATATGAAAAAGTACTACATCGGAATATTCTTCCCCGGTATGAAGAAATTTTGCTGCTTCTAAGTCATGTTTTCCTCTTTCGAGCCATTCTTCAACTACCTGTTTCATATAAAATTGTCCCCTTTTGGATTATTTCTTTTATAAAACCATCACCTATTATAAGGCGTTCTTCTAACTCCTCTGGACTATATATTAACGGTGATATAGGTATTTTGCAATTAGGATTATAGATTATCCTTTTAACCTGCACGAATCTATCAACTCTTCTTTTTTTTGTGTTTTTCAAAATCAAGAGGTCTATATCACTGTCTTCAGTCGGATTGCCATAAGCATAAGAACCAAATAGAATAATTCTTTGAGGTTTATATTCTTTCTTTAGCTTCTCAACAACCTCTGATAATATTGTTTTAACTTCTTCTTTCATTTTACATTCACTTCAATGTTTTTGTGTGTGTATCCCTTTTTTAAACGTTCTCTATCATGTTTTTGTAAGGAAGTGATAAATTTCAACGATTTTTCTTTGATATTTATTTCAAAAGTCATGCATCAAATACCTTTAGAAGTTCTGATTCTGAAGCTATTTTATCAATGCTATGTATTGCCTTTAAATCTTCAGCTTCAGGTTCTTCTTCTGGAATTAGCTTTTCCACGAGTTTTGAGTACAGATTTGTAAGGAGATCAAGGTCTGCACGAATTTTTTTTATAGTTGCCACAACTTTGTCGCTCCCCCAGAATCCACCTTTAACGTATTCGGCATCTATTTCTCTACTGAGATGTCTCCAGACTTCTTCTTCTTTACTTTCAAAGGATAGTTCCAGAGAACCTATCTTTATTCTCATAATTAAAGTGACCTTTACCAAGTATGGACTTATATGTTTTTTAATCTGCTCTTTTAGAATATAAACCTTTTTAGAGTTATCAGGTGTTTTAACGACTTTTTCCACTATCATATCCGCCCCCACACCTTAAAGCCAGTCGTCCGACCCACCCCACAAAACCATATCAACCACACGATCACTCCGACCTCCGCGTACCTCATTCCAGCCTTCTGAAGTCACTATACCTCGGACTTAAGTACCGTAGGCCTAATATAATACCTGCCACCCGATTTTACATGTTGTCGGTCAATATAAATTTTCATATTTTTTCCCTAACTATTCCTGAAAGTTACTTAAATATAAAGCTTTCTAAACAACTTCAAAAAGCATCCCACAATCAATACTTATAAGCCTTTATACCCATAAAGAACAATATCTCCCTATTTTCTCTTAATTCCCAACATCAGACAGATCACAACCAGCAAATTGCCAATTGAGAACACTACTCCAAAACCAGGTATATGCGATGGATGTGCTGGTATCGATTTGAGACGTGTGGATACTTCATCCGGTTCTATTGGATCTCCTTTCAGTTTTATCACCCAAAAATTAAAACCATCACCGCAAGCAGAATCCTTTTCTCCTGCAATAATATAACCGTTGTCAAAAGTCTGCCTGACAAAAGAAAAATATCAGCAGTAGATTCTAATTTCACTTGCATTTCCAACGCTGGTAAAGGCTAACACTGCTAATAAGACTGTAAATAGCAATGCCTTTCGCTTATCAAATTTCATCATTTTTTCAATTGCAAGAAAAACCATTTTCCTTACATTTTCATTCTTATCATTTTTTGCTATTAATAATTCTTCGGGGATTTTCTTACATATTAAACCTAAACTTCTAACTGCCTCCCATTCCAATTCTGGTTTTTCACTTGTTTTTAAAATATTTAATAAAATCAGCTCTGATTTTTTACCTGGAAAAGCGCTTAACGCTCTCGTTATTTTCCATTTTATAATTTCATCATCACTATATTTTTGTAATGATTTTTCTAAGATTTCAAAAGAAATTTTATTTTCAGAATAAAAAGAAATGAATCCAATAGCATCTATAGCCTCATAGATTTGTTTTTTATTTCCATTTACTAAAATATTATTTAAATCTACTAAAATACTATCTCCTATTTTACAAATAGTTCTTGCTATAATATCTCTTGGTAAGGGATAGTTCCATTTATTAAATATTTTGTTAGGTAAAATCTTATGTTGGTTATTTCCTATTTCACCTAAATATTTTACTAACTTATTTATTGCAGGTTTTCCAATTTTTCCAAGGGCTTCGGAAATAGCAATCTTTGAATATAAAGCCTCTTCATTTTTAAGTTGTTCACACAAAGCAAAAATAGCTTTTTCAGATTTTCTTTGTCCTAATATTGTTGCAGACGAAGTTCTCTCTTTTGGATTATTAGATTTTAAAAGAAATATAAGTTCAATATCTGATTTGCTTATAAAAAGATTATTTTCAACTTCTGTTGTAAATCCTCTTTTTTCTTTTGCTGTTTGGTTTTTATTTTTCATTTATCCCCACCCCAAAAAAAGGATTAATAAGGCTTGGGGCGTTCCATGGAGAATAGCAGGAGCTACGACACTACCGGTTTTCTCTCGGATAAAGCCATAGACCAGCCCGCCGAAGAACGTCCAGAAGCCCCACCACCAATGAAACGGATTGTAAGGGTTTATAACGTGCATGAAACCGAACATAAGAGAAGCAATTACCAGCCCCCATCCCAAATTCACCCCAAAAAATTTATATGAACGGTCAAAAGCCTCGTTCAGCCTTGACTGAATGTAACCTCTAAACATAATTTCCTCACCAAATCCAACGAAAAATAAGAAGAACACAAAACCAGAAATTCTCTCTGTATAAGGCGTTGTGAATACAGCCAGGGAAAATGCTGCTACCAAAAGGAACAGAAACAAGGTAATATTTGATGAGGGGAGATTACTAAATGTCTGTTTCCTTTTCACTAAGTATGCTATTAGAAAGAGTGAGCAGATTTCAATCACTGATAAAATTAGTGCTCCATCCCAGTCCACATAGGATATCTGAAGTTTTGGGAGCAAGAAGCCTAATCCAAGCGCTGACAACGGCATCACAACAGCTAAGCAAGTAAATACCACACCAAAGTGATACCTCAAATTTTGGAAAGTAATAGCATAGGAACCGAAACTCTTTCTGGTATAAAAGAGGATTAACAGAGGAATTAATATCATAACTGTATACCAAAGAAAGTCCCGGTGTAGAAAGCTCATTTGCCATTCAGCTATAGGTGTAAGCTGAAATACCCAAAGGGATAGGAAAAATACTCTTCTGGTCTGACCGGATTTCTTATTTTCAATTGTACTTTTTCACCGTCTATTATATCAAAATGGTTAGATATTGTTGGAATGATTACTAAAATGACAAAAGACATGATGAGCATTAGAAAAAATGAATACCAAAAAAAACAATTTAGCAGGTGCTTTGAATGAATTTAAAACCATTAGAATATATTGAAGGTCAACGACCCTGGACTTCGCTAACACTCAAATCCGGAGCATCTCGATGATGCTCATAAATTTTATCTTAAAAAGTTCGTACTAATTTTTAACCGTCAGTTGATTGATGGAAAATAATAACATTATAATGTAATTAAAATAATGAAATGATGACATAATAACGTAATTAGATTTAAATAGTTATAGTACCTATATGGTAATTATGACATCAATAGGTGCTTTGGAACAGTTTAATCCATGGTGGAAAACAGGAAATGTAAAGGATTCCTGGCTTAAACCATACAAAAGGCACATCTATTCTGATATTAAAAAATATACCGACAAAAGACAGGTAATTCTCATATGGGGGTTAAGGAGAACAGGAAAAACAACAATCATGTTCCAGCTTATACAGGACCTACTCACCTATATAGATAAGAAACACATATTCTATTTTTCTTTCGATGAGATTGTATTTGATTTCAAAGAGGTCCTTGAAAGCTACCAACAAACTGTTTTAGGTAACAATTTTGATGAGGCAGAAGGGAAGATATACATTTTCCTGGACGAAATACAAAAAGTGAACGATTGGGAGAACAAGATAAAGGTTTACTATGACCTTTATCCGAACATAAAATTCGTTATGTCGGGTTCTGCATCGGTAAGTCTAAGAAGAAAATCAACAGAAAGCCTTGCAGGGAGAATGATGGATTTTCAAATGAAGCTACTCTCATTTGAGGAATTTATCGAGATGAAAGGCAGGGATATAAAAAAGATAAGGGAAAAACCTGACCTGTGGAAAAGGGAATTGATCCCCCTTTTTTATCGATATCTTAAATACGGAATGTTTCCTGAACTTTATGCTGAAAATGATGAGGATTTCGCAAGGAAATATATATTGAACAATGTTATTGAAAGGGTCATATATAAGGATCTACCAGATGAATTTGAGATAAAGGATGTTGAGTTGCTTAAGACTCTTGTATATATAATCTGCAAAAAACCTGGCATGATCGTTAATTATAGGGGGATTGCCAGGGACCTTGGAAAAGACCAGAGAACTATTGCCAATTATTTTGAGTATCTCGAGTTCGGGCTTCTAATAAAGTATGTTTTTAATTACAGGGGCAGTCCTATTGCAAGTATGAGAAAATTGAAAAAAGCTTATCTTTATACACCAAATCTTGCATTTGCATTCAACCAGGATATAGATTATATCCTGCCATATATGCTTGAAAACATTGTAGCATCGCATATAGATGCAAGATTTTTCTATAGGAACAGTTTTGAGATTGATTTTATAATCCCTAATAATGATAAACAGGATATAATTGAAGTGAAAAAAAGCAGGAAATCTATTAAACAGGTAAAGAAGTATCAAGAGAAATTTGGTGATAAGGTCAGAAGATCAATGATTGTGACACTGGAAGAGGAAGGTACAGTGGATGACATACCTGTAATCCCTGCCTGGAAATTTCTTCTGGATACTGCATTCTCTATCAAACTCAACAGATAGAATATCTTCTATAAAGTTGTTGATTTTAGTATCTGCTTTCAGGCGCATGAGACCAATCTAAAAAAATAGCTGGGATTACATACTTCTAATAATTTTCATCCATATCTTTTAAAGATTGCTTAAAAATCCTACTATGATGATAATATGAAACTACAGAGTATGTTATAACAAATGTTAAAATAAAAGATTTATCAGGAGTATCTTCAAAAAATGTCAAAAGCAATAATAACATTAGAGTTATAAAAATTGCTATTAGCAATGAATAAAGAAATGCTGCTTTTTTGGCTCCATATTTCCTGGCAATTTTTCCCCAGCTTTTCCAGCTAAGAAAATCTTTTAATTTAAGTGGTTCTTTATAGTTAATCATCTCAAATTCTTGTGAAACTTTTTTTCTTTGTATGTCCATACTTTTTGAAAATTTCGCGATAGATAATAATATAGCAGCAAAAATAAAAGCTGATCCAAAAAAGAATTGTTCAAAGAAGAATAGTGATGATGCCAGGGTCATTAATAGGCTTACAATTGCAGGAAAATATTCTTTTTTCCTACCTGATACAATTATGTTATAAATTGTCATGAACCCAAAAAATGCAATACCAAAAAGAAAAATTTCATCCATTATAATTCACTATAACCTTTATTGTAATAAATATTTGTATAGGATGTTAAACCAACCGGATTTGGATTATTAAAATTAAAAGGGGGTAAAGGGGTGAATTTCATTATTCAAAACACCTTATTTTTCATCCTTCCAATTCCACCATTTCAATTTTTCTGGTTCAGGATTTTTATTTTCAGCAAAATAAACTGAAGAACGGCAAACATAAAGAATGCAACGGTCAACCTGGCTTCCTTGATCGGCACAAATTCTAAGATATAATTCTTCAGGATCTTTGCCTTTCAAATCTGAAATAGTTCTAATCCCGATATTCCAAAAATCCCGGGCAATACTTTTCCCAACTCCTGGAATTATTTGCAATTCTTTCAGATTACTATTCCTCCTTATGCTTTTAATACATAACATCTTATTGTATATATTTTCTTCTTACCAGGGGGCAGGGCAATGGTATATAATGGTCTGCGGATGAAACAATATTTAGTATACCTGCAACTCTAGCGGCTTTGCGTTGTGATGTATCGGTGATACTGTTTGTCATTTCAATTCCTCCTAATTTGTTATATTTTGTTATTATGTTCTACAGTTATGGCGACATTTCCCTTTTTGTGTCCTTTATCGACATACCTGTGAGCCTCGACATTTTGTTCCAATGAATAGCGTCTATGACCCCATCAACAAATCTGTGTTACCTGCATGCCCTTCAGGCATAGCAGGCACTCAACTCCGTAGGAGGTGAGTGTATCTGTGATTTCTCATAGTATATCAAGTCCTATAAAGATTTGACCACTTCAAGTAATGGCAATGGAATATAATATTTGCTATACCGGTTTCCCTGAGGGTCTTTATAGTCTCCTTTCGGGTCATTAGCCATAACCGTAGCACGTTTGGTTATACGGGAGATGAAACCATAGTGGGTTTCCCCATCATGTTCAAATGACACATTATCCCCTACTTTAAGATTGAATTTTTTCCTGGCACGCTCTGTTTGGGTTATCAATTGATGAGTAACCTGCGTATGTCCGAAAATGTTATAGCTCAAATGTTGAAAACGAGGTTTGGAACAGCTCGTTGAATTAAATAGTACCCATTCCAGAAGATGGATGATCTCATGTTCCAGTACATGCATTGTTGCTTCTAATCTATCATGACAAACAATTCCGTTTGCTGACACCTCTCGTGTTACATCATGAAAAGTCTGGAAGATCAATGTAGTCGATAAAGAGATAGTATATGTCTCTGCCGGTTTTGTATATGCGATTCTTCCTGCCGCACGGGTCATTCTTTTTGACAAACGAAAAAAGATCTTATCCTGATAATTATTTTGGAAAAACCTATCAAAAAAATACAGATCATACAGTTCAAATAGACGATAAACGTCACTTGTTGCAATACCATTATAATTTCCACTATCAAGGTTTTTTGACTCTGAAAGTATCTTACGATAGATTTTTCTCGTTTTTTTCTTAATCTGGCCGGGAGTATATTTAAGATGAGCAATGTTTTTTTTCATCATGTGTACCACCTCTTTTTTAGTCTTATTCATACCTATTCCAAGTTAAATGATTTGACAGTAAGAAGATATATAATGTTCACTGCTGAACTTAAAGAAATCATAGTAGTATGGCAGATTTAAAGTTCTTCAATAAATATATATAGTATCAAACTTATAAATATAATCAGTGTAGTGGGTTATTATTATATTATTATATTATCATACTATAATCACGATTGCCTTAATATAAAGCACTCGGGGGGAAGAACAATTAATAAAGTAAAACAGTTTTTCCTGTAACTATTACATAAAAATTTTATAAAAAAATATACCTTATATCAACAAGAAAGAGAATCCAATAATTAATCGGGGGTTAGTAGATGGACAAACGAGCAATAATAGTATTAGGTATTGCAGTTATCGCTATCGGCCTATTCATTATACCAGGTACATTATCAATGTTCGTAGGCCAGCACCAGTGGTTTAGTGTAAGAACTGCAGAGAGCCAATATGATATGTGTGAGAGATGTCATGCAGCCGAGGTTGGTGAATGGAAAGCCAACATAGCCAGAGGTGGAGCGCACTCGTCATATGAAAATGAAGGAAATTCCCAAGAAGCCGGATGTTTCTGCCATCAGGTTAATGAAACTCGGTTGTCAATGTACGGGATCAATACAACCAACATTAGTGGTTATGGTTTTGAGATATTCAATGAAAGCGGAAGTCTAACAGAAATCGGTGACTGGAATTCATCATGGCGAACACAGGATACACCCCATGCTGCACTGACGATAGCATGTGTTGACTGCCACCTGAATGCCAGTTCACAACTACTTAATCCAAAAGAGGCACATGGCGACTTCTATAATGCCACAAAAACCTTAAGTGGAGATGACGTATCTGAAAATACTGCCTGTCTGGCATGTCACACAATGATAGGACTCAATATTACCATGGAACGTAATGAGGGTGGGATAATTATAGCAGCAAACCACACCAATTACACATCTAACGGCTGGGAATTAGATATTTCCATGAACAGCAGCGAAAGAACAAGTGATAGTACATACTGGGCACCAAACCAGACGACAGGTTGATAGGTTGACATCAAGTCAACCTAATTTTTTTTATAAAAATGTCATTTATTGAACAGATGATCGGAGGAATAATCTATGGTGTATTATACTTATGTTATGATCACCCATCTATTGTTATAATTTATTTATTATGGCTTTTTTCATTATTTATCCTGTACAGGGTCTGTATCAATAAACCAAACAATACCCCTTCCACACTTAACCGACAAAAAATAAGAACATCCCATAAGACATATCCTATATACCAACAGATGAAACGGTATGATGAAATATCAAAAAGACCCAAACTTCTGTCAGTATTGTTTCCCCTGTTGATAACCGGATCAATTGCATATGTTATCCTTAACTCGTTTGTCTTTTTTGCAATTATAACCTCAGGCAGCATGTCTCCGACCCTTGAAATAAAGGACCTCGTATTAATTCAAAACCTGAAGGTAGACCCACAGCAGGGAGACATCATCATGTTCGATATAGAAGACGTAAAGATGCCTGTTATTCACAGGGTATATTCATGCTCAAACAGCGAGATACGAACAAGGGGTGATGCGTGTGAATTAGTAGATAACTGGGTATTGGATAAAGACCTGATACAGGGAGAAGCAGTACTTATCAATGGTAGACCGATAGTAGTGAAGAACATTGGTGAATATCTACTATTTGATGACAGTAATATTGAGATCACAGAGTATGGTTCGCAGATGTACAGGATAAGCCAGGTCATCAAGGGTATTAAAAACCTCGGACTGGTGATATTCATTCTCTGTATATTACTATATATTTTTATAACTTTCACACCAGGGGGAAGTAGACATTGAGACCGGGAATATCATTGATTGAAAAATTTAGCATTGTTTGCCTGTTATGCACAGCATTATACCTGATCTATTTATCATTTGCGAATGTGATAGACATACTATCAGGCAAATCAGGTGAACCCGATAATTTTATCATTAATTTCACATTGTTATTGATCGGATTGTGTGCCCTGTGGGGAGGAATAAACCTTACCAGAAGAACCATTGTAAGAGAACAACTGATCGATACTGGTTTTGAAAAAGAAATTTATACCAGGTTAGAGCCGGTCCTTGAAGAAATTGCCGGGACCCAGGTAGTGATCAATTCCATAGAAGAACGGCTAAACACCATGAATCTTAATATTGAAAGACTTGGCAAACGTTCGGTCGAACTAAAGATACCAGGTTCAGATCCGGCATTCGGGATAGATATTTCCCAACAGATATCACGATTTCTCCGATTGGTCATCTTAATCAATTTTTCACTAATTTTATTAATATTTCTGTTGAATGTTTGGGGCAGTTACGCTATACTGGCATTTATCGGGTTATATTCAGTCTGGTGGCTGGAAATTACTTATGATTTTCATTTATTACAGCGTTCTTCAATATGGGCATGGTTATTTATCCCTATTCTTGTTATTCCTTTTACCACGATCATGGGTGACATTTTCTATGGAAATAATATAGTGATCGGTTGTATGGGTATCGGACTGGTGATATATGTAAGTGCTTATTATACATGGTGTAAATATACCATTGAAGGTGTCCTGCTTTTTGATCTGGATAATAATATAAACACATCACAACTCCGTCATACTGCCGGTAAGGTCCTGATGGCATTTCCGGTTATTTTCATATTGGTATTGGTGTTGCAGATCATCAGTGTGAATGTATATAACCTGGCATGGCTACCAGAATTTTCACTTGACCAATTAGTTCTCATGTGCATATTGTCTATTTTTTTCTTTATATTAAGTATCAAGTTAAGGCATAAGAAAAAAGAAAAGAGAGCTGAAACCATATGAAGTACATATGCACTGTTGGGATATTATTACTAATACTACTATCCTGCAGTGTATGGTTAGATGTTGTTCAAGCACAGGATTATTCTATAAGGATCAACTACGGTCAGACACCATACCAGCTTGGATACCTGAGTAGTGGGAATACAACAGGATGGAGCTGGTGGGACCTGGGAAGTGGTATGCAGCAAAAGAACATAATATCAGTAAGTATTATGGAAAATACCACACCGATCAGCGGCCTTTCACCTCCGGCATGGACATGGGACAGTTCAATCTCACATGGAGGTAGCTATAGCTGGAAGGCAGGGTATGGAATACATTCCTGGCATTATCTTGATAATTATTCTTCATCGCAAGACCCATTCGATGATATTGATTTGATGTACATGTCTCATTCCACAGAAAAAAAAGGAATTTTTATAACATTATATAATTGGCTCAATAGTGTGCTCACCGGAGCACAACCAATGGCTGATCCCCCTACAACCAACCTGACATTCCAAACAACATATAATATAACGGGTGTTTTCGGGTTTGTGAAGGTCTCTACAGATAGAGGAGCAACCTGGGATATACTCAAACAGTACTCAGGAGATAGTGGTGGATGGGTGACGGAAGAGATCAACCTGACAAAATATGAAGGAGAAAAAATGATGGTCGCATTCCACTGTGTCTCAAATGGAAATGCCAATGCAGGGTGGTGGATTGACGATATTACAGTGCAAAAAGGCGGGACTGTGATATTCAGTGATGATGCGGAAAACCAGCCCCCTGTATTGAAAGTAAATTTCACATATCCTCATTATGACCATGTCAGCAACATTTTTACTAATAATACAACCTCTATCGATCTTGCACAGGATTATGTCCACCTGTTCTATTATGGAATATATGATTTCCCTGTTGATGCCTATGCAGGCCAGTATCATATTGAGTTCAATACAACAATACAGTCAGAAGACCTATCAGTATCCACCAGTTTCAATACTACTCTATGGGGCTGCCAGGCAAGAGGTTGTCATGATTCATGGAGTCCGCAGGGTGACCCTTCGACAAGAAACCCAACTGTAATGATACATCCTGACAACATCACATCAGGTCTGGGAGGCAATTGCATGTCAATGTGCCATAGTACATTTGCATCACAGTTCTTACCTGCAACACCAGTCCATCTCCATGACCTCATATATGGTCATAAAGGTGGGTTTATTAAAGGAGAAAGTAACTGGACCACTATATTTGATCAATCAAATACCACTATACAGATCTATTCCGATACATCCGTAGGCCGTGGGCTCTCACAGACCAACTTCAATGAAACCTCTCATGTAACAGATGCCAATTGCACTGATTGCCATACAGGTTTCATTCATGACCAGAGCGAAAGTACTACCTATAATATCGCATTCCCGTCATCGTTAACAGGAACAGCTTATGTGAACCCTTCCGGAGTGCATAAGAATGTCATCTGTGAAGCATGTCATGGAATATACCATAAAACACAGGGTAAAGGTCTGGAATACCCGCCTTTTGGGTCTGACACACAGATAACCGATACCATAGGATACTATTCTCCTGAGTTCATGTCTTATGAAGCACAGGTAAGGACATATATCATTAATATGGATGATTCCGGGTCTATTAATATAACAGTGAACTGTGAAGATAACAATGATAGAATATATCTCTCACTTGTCGGACCTATCAATGATACTAATGGTCTTGCGGACCTGAACACTAATGATCGATGGGACGGTACCTACTGCGTGCCGGATGTCGATGGTACTGCTGTATTTGCTAGCGGATCAAAAATATATTATCCGTCCGGTGAAGATCTCCATGGTGTTATTTTTGAATCCGTTCCTGGTGAGGGTATATGGATAGCCAGGGTCTTTTCACGCTCAGGTGGTACCATCAATTATACCATCACTTCAAGTCATCCGATAAAGAACAAACCTGTGATCCATTTACCTTACAATTGCAATGAATGTCATAACCCCGGTGCTAATGGAACTTTAGCAGGAGCCAGGACATCAAAACCCATGCCTGCATGGGATAGTAATGGTTTTTCATACACTCATACCGACCTTAATAACGATGGAAAAGATGATATTGGGTGCAGGTTATGCCATAATGCATTCCATGATATCACTATTGCTGACTGTATTACCTGTCATATACAGCGGCCAGGCGGACATAGCATGGCCGGATATTATGATATGTCTTATACTGACTGCCTCTCTTGCCACAGTGACCCTCATTTTGAGCCTGAAGAAGCTGCCGGAGGAGACTGTACGGAATGTCATTTGGAAGGAGGTTCGAATGCAAACCCTGGTTTGCCAATAATTAATAGTACCGGGTTTTTCAAGAGTATCCATTATAATATTACAGGAGATTTCGACTTATCCAACTATACCAGCATAAGCCAGGTCTGCTGGGGATGCCATAATAACTATTCACAGCAACTCATTGACCCGTTCCATACAAGACGTGCATCAGAGCTGCCGCAGTGTGAGGACTGTCATGATACTGCTACTCCACTTAACAGCGAATACCTTATCCGCAAACCATTGCAGGTAAGAGAACACCAGCCTCTCGGAGAGGACATACACACAAATTCAAGTATTGCTAACTGTACGATATGTCATAATAAATCACTGACAACTACACCCCCCGTAGACGATGTGAAATACAGGGAAGCCAAAAACTATGTATCCCACTACGGCAGACAGAGAACCGATATGTGGAAAAATGAGAATGGTAGGAATGTAACCAACTGTTCGTACTGCCATCTTGACGGAGGCAGGGAATTCAATGATGTATTCACAGATCCGTTATATACTGCTAATGTTACACACGGTATTGACTGTACAGGCTGTCATGGCTCAGCCAGGATACATGATAAGAACCTGACACTTCCTACTATGAGTGATGAAAATGATGCCTGCCTTGGATGCCATGACAGATTGAGTAATAAACATATATCAATTGCCGAATTTAAGAATTCCGCACATAAAACTATCTACTGCATCGACTGTCACACACCCAGACAGCAGATCAATAGTATGGTCGTTGATAGAGAGTCACGAATATATAACTTTACCTTACCTGCTAATATCACAAGCCTGAATACTACACTCAATTGGGAAGGAGACAGCACACTTAACCTGGTCCTGTATGCACCTGGTACCACATACACTGGAACCAGTATAAACATCAGCTTACCCCGACCAGGCAACTGGAGTGCACTCGTGCAGGATGTAAATGGAGATGCACAATTCACTCTTATGATCAATGTGACCATGGGACATCCCGGCAGCACTCCGAAGGACTGTGATGAATGTCATATTAATGAGTTCGGACATGCTCCGCTGGTGTATAAACACATTACTGATATGAGTACTGTACCGACCACAGCCACTTGCAAACTATGTCATTCGAACGGTGCATATACTGCAAGGACTGCTGCCATATCATCGGCTCATTATGCTCCGATAAAAGCGTTGAATACAAGTGATTGTATCAAATGTCATACAGGTATTGCAGATGGATGGGGAGATCCACCTGATCAAAGAAATCATACGCATTATACCCTTATCAATGAGACTCTGAGTGCAGGTGAATCGTTCAGGCTGATAGATAATTATTCACTGGTATTAATAGAGACCACACCCAATGATGCAGTGTTTGACATTAAGCAAAACGGTGTACTGCTTAAGCGTGATTACATATCAAAAGGCGGCAGGCTTACATACGAGATCAGTGGGATCGAGGATAATAATACCACTCTTATTGATCTCATAGTAACGAAAATATTCTCATCAAGAGGTAGTTTTGTAGCAGAAGTTTGCGGAAATGTGCTTTCGTCACGCATTCATATAGAAACAGAAAATAAACAATGCTATGCCTGTCATGACCGTGAATACCGTACCAATATACCGGATGGTACGGACTATGTTGTACTACAAAGAAAAGATGAGAATATTACTCTTGGCAGGATAGCTGTCAATTTTGCACAGCATGATAAAAAAATGCTTACATCAGGAGAAATATGGGATCTTGGAGAGCACTTTAGTCTGCAAGTTGTGGATGTGAGTGTAAAGCAGAACAATGCACACTTTAGACTCTATAGGAACAAGACATTGATAGAAGATAGCGTGATCACCCAGGGGAGCTATTTCACGCATGAGCAGGAAATGCTTGATAGGGATATTGAAATATTCCACGCAAAGCTGGACTGTGTTTTTACAGGTATGTCTACTCTGTCTGTTACCCTGAGCGATGTGCTGTTGATCGCACAAGAGCATAAGATCATTGATGAAAATACTTCTATACTCCAGACAAACATACAACCAAAATATCTGCCTCTTGATAGCCTTATCACTCTGGGGGGCGAACCAGGAACGTTCCATGTAGGTACTATTACACCTGGTATATACACTGCGGATTGTATAAGCTGCCATGCAGGTGATGGTGTAGCACCTATAAAGATCGATATTAATAAATTTAAAGATGGTGTGCATGTTGGTCTTAATTCCAATGCCACCTATTCGGGTTTTATCACCGATGAAGCTAACAAGGCATGTTGGGCGTGTCACGGTAATGGTAGCAGTGATGAACCTGTAGAACACCCGACAGCCTATTTTGGCACTGACCCAGCCACCTCCTGTGTAAGCTGTCATGCATATTCAAAATTCGATGCTGTACAGATATATACACATTATTCAGGTGCTGAGATATCAACAGATGCCGGGTGCTGGGACTGCCATTCACTGACCTTTACCAACGACACTTTAAAAAATGCAAAAGCTGCAACTTCACATTATTCAACAAGGGATGATCTATTACATACTTCACACTGTGCTGTGTGTCATAACAATGAAACCAACGGCCTATTATGGGGAGATGCTCCGCAGATCACCAAACACAATGCAGACAATGACTGCACCCTATGTCATGCAGGTGAAGGAGTGGCCATGTTCCATGATACTGGTATAACCATAACCAGGCAGTGTGAGGACTGTCATGTGGATAAAGAGGGTGCGGAAAAGTTCAATTTAAGCCCGCTCATCACGCACTATCCGGGTGCACCTGAAGATAAGGTAAACACTTTGAAAAATTATGAATATACCTGTTCCGTATGTCATAATACTACTAACAAATCGATACATACCGGTCTTATTGTCAGGGAATATGCCAATGAGACATTTGGCTACTGTTTCCCATGTCACAGTGTTGAGGGACAGTTCCCGCATAAACCACAATCACAGATAGATGTACTGCGTCACGGGTCAGGAGTAAAAGTAGTTTCCGGATGTGAAGAATGCCATGACCCTGAAAGTGTAAGCAGGTCACATTCTCCGTTTTTAGTGGATAAGGGGTATTTCACAGGTGCGATCAAGCACGATGTCGAATGTACTGAGTGTCATCCTCCGCATGAAGAACGTAAATACCAGCCTTATGAAGGTATATTGTGTACGGATTGCCACACTGAATACGGTTCCATGCATTATGCGGGAGCAGAGATAAAGACAGCAAACAAGACCACAACATGCATAATCTGTCATAATGAGGAGGCAGACAAATACCATGAACTTACACGAATAGTTGGCAATCTTACTGATGAAACATTTGAAGGGTGCCGGGAATGCCACAAAGATATTGAATCTCTTAAAGTTGAATATAATTCCTCAGTTCAATTGAAAGGTGGGATGAGGGCAAGTATTTCACACCCTCTGTTCAACCGGACTATAATTACCTGTACATCCTGCCATAATGCTACAGGAGAGAGCAGGTTCCACTTTGACTCGTATCCACTGGGTACTGTACAGGATACCGGGTGGCAGGACTGGGATACAGGGAATATTACCGGGTGTAAGGACTGTCATACCTATCATGGAGGAGCATCACCATTCAATGCCACTAACATGGGTACGGAAGGACTTTCACCTTCTGGTACAGCTCACGGTTTTGCACCTAACTGTACGTTATGTCACGGCGGCGGTGACCCTGTCAGCCTTCATACTCTTGCAACCAGTGAATTTATTCCCCGTATTGCGGTCTCACTTAAACCTGATAGAGTAATTAGCGGGGAAGTAAGCCTTTTGGAATGTACTGTGGTACTTCCGCCTCTTACTAAGGTAACAGTGGGTGAGTATTTCATCAATGATATGGGTAAGGATGGTACTGGTAAACCGCTGCAATTCGTGGTTGGCGGTTCAAACGATTCATCTGTACTGCTCGGTGCTGTGATCGACACATCGGATATGCCTCCGGGCCAGTATATTTTTTTAGTACATGTAAAGGACTCATCAGGTAAGTGGAGTAGAGATGCTATTGACCTGCTTACTGTGAAGAAGCCAGGTGGAATGGCGTTTATAGAGTTAATATTGAAATGGATCTTACCTTTGATCATTATTACAGGGTCATTGATCTTAATATGGAGACGGATTAAATGACTGTAGGAAATATTCTATTATATTTGACTTTTCTGTCTACTTGTTTAGCTGGTGTTGTTATGTACACAGGGAGAAATAAGCAGGCCATCCTGTTGATCAGGACTGCAGCGGTTCTATCCACTCTTTGTGTACTGTTACTGGCATATGCATTTATATTCCTTGATTATAGTTTGATCTATGTCTGGCAGCATGACAGCGGGGATCTATCCCTTTTTTACAGGCTTGCTGCTATACTGACAGGCCAGGAAGGAACATATCTGGTATGGGCGTGGCTTTCGGTATTGGTTGTTTTGATATTTACCGAACTGAATAAAAAATGTTCGCATATTGACCAGATCGCTATCATGTATGCATTAATTGGCTGTGCATTCTTGCTTGTTCTGGCGATCGTTATGACGCCTTTTAATTCAATATTTATTGTAAGCGGTGCATCGTTGCCTTTATCAGGTAACGGTATCAGTCCCGCACTTATAGATATCCTTATGCCTGTACATATTTTTACCACTCTTATTGCATATGCGTTTGTTATTATACCTGCAGCCGTATCGCTTGCTTATCTTACTGTAAATGAGAAGAGGATGACCGGTATCAGGATTTATCTGCGAATTTCATGGATAATGTTAAGCATCTGTATGCTTACGGGGGGATTATGGGCTAACCGTCTGCTTGGATGGAACGGTTTCTGGCAGTGGGACCCTTTGCAATCATGTACCATGGCTATATGGCTCCTATTAACTACTGCTCTGCATGCTGTGGTACGTTTTAACAGGGGTGAATATAAACGACTTTTTCCTTTGTTATGTATCAGTGCATTTCTTGCATGTTTGTATACCACTTTAGTTGCAAGGAGTGACATCTTCGGCTCTATCCACAGTTTCCCGGGAACACCCACATGGTGGATGCTTTTAATTTTTATTGTGATAGTGGTTTTTTATTCGGTAATATATGCACTGAAACATGATATCTCTCTCACTACGGTAACAGGCGGTTTTCGTGAAGTTTTTGAGCCCCAGAATACGTTTTATTTTACGATCGTGATCTTACTTATCATGATATTTATTTCATTATGGGGACCTACTGTGTATATAATCCTCTATTATACCGGAAAAGCTGTTATTCTGCCACCTGAATATTATAATTTTTTCTTCTTTTGTTTGATCCTGGCCCTGACCTATCTTACCGGTGTCTGTATGCTGTATGGCAGGGTAAAGGATAATACTCTGTCTATTGTAGTTATGTTTTATTTCGCTGTGTCTCTTATACTTGTTATTGTCATACCTTCCGGAGTCAATGTACTCTTATACTTGAGTGCATTTTTCTTTGTCATAGCCAGTATTATTTTTAAAATGATAAATGATCTTAAAGTAAAGAACAAGAAGATAGCCATTCACCTTACAGGTATTAATTTGATCCATGCGGGTTTTATTTTTCTAATTCTGGGTGCGTTATTAAGCACTTCTTTTGCAACTGTACATACTTTTCATTATAGTCTTGATGAAAAAGGGGTATATAAGGAAGATAATGGTTTAGGTGTGCGCTTTATTGATTATGATGTTGAGTATACTGATACTGACTGGGTCCAGACCCTGAATGTTGAAGTGGTCGATAGTGGTACATACGAAATGAAGAGTCTTTTCTGGAAGAGCCTTCAGTACGGGTTTATTGCTAAGCCCGGAGTGAGACATGGTCTGCTTGGTGATATACAGCTTGATTTCCAGGGATCCAGTTGTACACCCAGCATACGGATTGAGAATATCGAGTTTTCTGTAAAGAAATATCCTTTTGCAAGTCTGTTGTGGGGTGGGGGGATATTGCTTATTGTGGGTGTGATGTTTACGATTGCTGCTGCTGTTATGAGACGAAAGTTAGTGAGTAAGAGGTAATCTGAGCTTTATACTTCAGGCACTCTCGCTTAAAATCATGCGGACACCTGTGAAAAGTATATCAAAAATACTTTGGTCTGTTAGAGTTGGTCTTATTTGAATCAGTATATTCTTTGTGCTCATGCTATTTCTTAGTCCCCGGCCTGTGTTACTGTACCTTTGAATCCGGAGTGTATACAGCCCGCAGGCATGGTAAAGGGATGGGGGAGTGAAGTGGGTATTTGGGCTGTTGTAATGGTAGGTTTTGGTTGATTGTTGGTCGTGGTAATATTGATCAACTGTGAATATTTTTTAACACAGAAGTATCAGGTTTACAGTAGATTATATCAGGAACCAGCAGCCTGGTTTTGAAGGGGTCAGCTTTTTTTGGGGTGCACTCCAGTAGATAGATCATGTACCGAATTAATTCGATTAAGTATTCCATCAAAATGAAGATCAAAACTAAATATCATATCAATTTTTTGTGTTTTTACTAATGCTATCGATGTACAATCTGTAAAACTAAGTTCTTTATTATGATATTTCCCAAAAATATCCCACGCCTTATTAAAAATATCTTCATCCACTCTTAATAGTCTGATTCTTGAAGAGTTTTTAATCATATCTCCAATCTTTGAAGTTATTTCATAATTATGTGTCCGAACCCTTGCAAGTGTCACAGTCTCGTCAAAAATGTAATCAGAGGAGTATATTGCTCCACATTTTCCCAGTAGTGCACATTCAAGTAATCCTACTGCTTCAACATGATGAGTGTCATTTTTTGAAAATGCAGCAAAAAATATTCCTGTATCAACAAATAATGACAATCAGTCACCGCCATAAAGGTATTCGTCAACTTTCTCAGCGTCGGTCTTGCCCATATCAACCGGATTATGAATAAGTTGCCAGAGTGTGTCTTCTTCCAGTGATACTTTCGAACTTATTAGATAGACGATAAAATCATCTTCATGAAAATAAGCAAATTCAACAGCATTATCAATTAATTGTCGTTGATTTATTTTTACATTTTTCAATCTCAATAAAGATTGCATCTTTTCAATCCGGTCTTTGGTGTTTCGTTTTATACGCATTGGAATGCTTGACATGGAAACCTCCTATTTTTTGTAGCATAAACTACAATGTTTTATTGATAATTATAATTTTTGGAGTAATCTTGACTTTGGAAATAAACCAATCCCGGAATATTGTATTTTTTATAATATCTCAAAGGCGTTGGTTAGGTGAATATTTTCCATTTTTAGATCGCATCTGATCGATCAGTTCCAGACCCGGCTGGAACTACGTAGAAAAAATGCTATTGGATATGTTGAAGTTACACTTTCTATAGAGTAGAAAGTAATCTTGGTAGAGTTCGAAAGCTTTTTTTCAGACACAGATTAACAAGGATTAACACGGATTAAAATTCCTTAACCGATCACAAATGTCAAAATACCATGTTTTTTTGAAGTGGATACAAAACTACAATCATTCATATCTATAACACCCTCCTGCACGATTTTTAAAATAGTCAAGATTATTTAAGGCATAATATAGTTTTTTTTATGGGTTCACCTGATTTTACCGAAGATACTATATTAGATTTGAATAATACCTTCTTAACAAAAAAATTGTGATATATTATGACATACGTGAAAAACAATGATCAAATCTTATTAGAATATAGTTCACAATTATATCAAAAGTCTATTCCAAATATATATAATACTGTAAGTTACTATACAGGGTCAGTAATCAAAGAAATAGTAGATATATATTTTCTTTTAATCAAATCTGATAATATACAAGATTGCCGGGATCATTCTACATTTCTTACATCAGCTTTTCAAAGGCTGGATAATCTGATTGCACAACAAATAGACGATAAATATATCGAAGAAGTTCTTTATAATACTGAACTAGAACTGGCATTTGATGTAATTACCAGGTATAGAAGCCAGTATTATGCATTAATAGAGAATGAACAGGCACACTCTATACTGGAAAGTCATCATCCATGGGACGTTTTTGAAAATGTTTCATATTTTTCAAATTATCTTCAACTTGCTCAGGTAGAATATGAGGGAGCCGGTTTAAAACCTGGTGATCGTGTTGTATTTCTCGGAAGTGGTCCAATGCCTTTAACACTCATAGTCCTCTGCCATCAATACGGGCTTAAGGGAATCGGGATAGAACAAGACCCCAAAAGAGTTAATCTCTCAAAAAAAGTATTATCAAAATTAGGACTTTCGAACCAGATCAAGATAATTGAAGGAAATCACCAATCACTTCCTTTAAAAGAAAAGTGTGAGCTTATTATGGTAGCAGCCCAGGCCGAACCTAAAAAGGATATCTTTAATCATATGGCAAAAGTATTCCTTTCAGGGACAGTTATATCATATAGAAAATATGAGAAGGGCCTCAGGAGATTACTGGATACTTTCTCACGCTATGAATTACCAGATGTCTTTCAAGAATATCGAAGGGTTCCGCCAAAGCCGCCGGTTAATAATACTGTTGTGTTTTTAATAGTAAATAAAAGATAACTGAGCCTGTGGTAGACAATATAAACAATGATTAATACAGATTGTATTTTTTGAAATGGATATAGAAATAAGAATTATTTCATAATTAAATTGAAATCAAAGCGTTTGAAACTGACTCAGGAATTGAAGGAATATCAAAAAGTTTTTTGGAGATACTGACTATTATCGAAAGAATTATATAACATGAAATAGCGAATGATGTAGCAACAAAAGTAACACGACATATAAAAATCGTATGCAACTATTAGAATGGAGTAATAAAAATGAATACAACTTTTATAAGAATTTCACTTATAATGATGCTCTTATTAGCATCTTCCGGCACAGCATGTGCACATTTCACTATGGTATTTCCAAGTGATAGTGAGAATACCATATGGGATGTGACACCTGAGGATTATATAGCAGACCTTGGAGAGACAAAGACGATATATATGATGTGGGGACACCCATATGAACATATACTATTTAATATGTCATCCGTACCCGAGGTATCTGTTATGAAGCCTGATGGCACTGTTGAGAAACTCGAAACCAGCGAGATAGAAGTTGATGGAATGGATGAAGACGGAAATGATGGAATTTTCGTAGCATATAAGACTTCATTCACTGTTGATCAGGACGGGGATTCTGTAATATTTGTGAAATATGAGGACGAAGGTGAAAACCTGATAGATTATACTAAGGCTGTTATCCATTGTGGTGTAGAGATGTGGGAAGGCTGGGATGCAGAGGTCGGACAGGAAACTGAAATAATGCCCTATATGCGCCCCTACGGCATGGAAGAAGGTTTTGTGTTTGCAGGACAGGCAATGCATAACGATGAGCCGCTAACAGATGCTTCAGTTGAGGTTGAGATATATCACACAAAGGAACTTGGAGTGGAGATAGTGGAAAAAGCAGAAAGTATGTACTCATATGACCCACCGATGGTATTCACAAGAGTTACCAAGTCCAATGGTCAGGGAGAGTTTGTTTATTCACTTGATGAACCTGGAATATGGTTTGTCGGAGCTACCATGGAACCTGAAACCGGCCGCAATATAAGAGGCGTGTTCATTGTACCTATAATTGAATCATTCCCACCTGACGGATCCTCATCAACTGCATCAACTACATCAAGTGCAGAACTTGACCAGGCAGTAGCGCAGGCCAATCAGGCAGCAGAAGATGCAAAAAAGTCTGCAGATGAAGCAAAACAGTCATCACCAGGTTTTGGAATGATCCTTTCCGTACTTGGCCTGATAGCTGCACTCCTGATAGTAATGAGAAGAAAATAAGATCAATAGATCAACTATATTAAACGCAGATACATTCAACTCCTGCGGAGTTGAATGCCTGCAACGCCTAAAGGGGCGTGCAGGAAACACTGATTTACGCAGATGCAACCTTATATTAGCGTCAATCTGCGTTTCCTTCACGTCCCTTAAGGCGTTGCATTCAAGTAATATGTGACCGTTACAATTCGTGTTGGTGAATCTTATGAAACCACAGATAAACACAGATGAACACAGATTTTCAGGCAGCGTATCCGTGTTTATCTGTGTTCATCTGCGGTTATTTTAATAGTACCAACATGTAATGTAACGGTCTCAGTAATATGGTATCTATTTATGCAATAAATAAGGAGTTTACGCATGAAACAAATAAAATACATAAGTCTTCTGGTACTAGTACTTATTATTTGCATGATATTTGCACCGGCTGCTTCTGCACACAGGGTACATATCCGGGAACAGATAACACAGGTTCAGATAAAAGCGTGGTACGGAGGCGGAGACCCAATGGCATTTGCAGATATAGAGATATACTCTAATAAATCAGGTGAAGAGAACCTATACCAGACAGGTAAAACAGATGAGGAAGGACTGTACAACTTCACTCCGCAATTAGGTGCATCAGGGTATAGAGTAGTAGTATCAGCTACCGGTCATGGAGATGAGTATAAATTCAACATGACAGAGGGGCAACAGGAAGAAGCGGAACTGCCGCTTTATATGCAGATAATTACCGGTTTTGGGTTATTGGCAGGATTGGCTGGAATATCTATGTATATCAGCGCCAGGAAAATACAAAAAGAATGTAAAGAAAAGTAGAGGAAAAAATGGTACACGTTTCAGATGCAATAGTTGCACCATGGCTGATGGGATTTGGCTGGGTGCTCTCTGCCGGGTTACTCGCTTATGGACTGGCAAAGATGAATATGGAAGATATCCCCAAACTCTCTGTTATTACTGCAGCAGTGTTTGTGGCATCCCTGATACATTTTCAGGTAGGGCCCACCAGTGTTCATCTGGTACTTAACGGGTTTGCAGGTGTGACACTTGGTGTATTATCAGTTCCTTGCCTGGTAGTATCAATAATAATGCAGTGCTTCCTGTTCCAGCACGGCGGGGTCACGACAATAGGTCTTAATGCTCTTAATATGGGTGCACCCGCGTTAATAGCTTTTCTTATATTTAGAACCGGAATGGGTCTCAATTTTGATTTTCAACGAAAAGAAGTATTATTCGGATCACTCGCAGGCGGCATTGCAGTAGCGCTTTCGGTGATGATGCTTGCTGTTGAACTTCTAATTACAGGTTCGGAGTTCACTGAAGTGACAACTTTTGTTGTGTTTGCTCATATCCCTGTCATTATAATTGAGGCTATATTTACCGGTGTGATGGCCGGGTTCTTTGCAAAAGTCAAACCCGATATGTTGTGTATTTAATAAACAATGTTAGAAATAGACCAATATTCCGGACTTTCTTCGCCTATACATAGATGGGACCCCCGTCTTAAGATCGTATCTATCTTTGTATTGATATTTTCGATCATGCTTCTTTATGATCTTATACTGGTAGTGATCACTATGTGCTTTGCAATTATGTTAGTCTTTTTATCAAAGATCCCTATTTCTTTTATTCTATCACGCTTAAAATGGGTATTCATATTTGTACTGCCTTTTCTAATAATCTTACCATTTACCTTCTTAGGTGGCGGTATTGCAATAGCAAATTTGGGTAGCATTACACTTTACTATAGGGGGATCGAATATGTGGTATATGCCTTGTTGATCATGATAAAAGCACTCACAGCAGTAATGCTGATCTTCCCTATGATAGGGACATCCAGAATAGATATTACTATTAAAGCACTTGAGGGTCTGCATCTTCCAAATAAATTAATTCAGATGTTTGCATTCACTTACAGGTATATTTTCGTACTTTCTGATGAGTTCACGAACATGGAACACTCCCTCAAATCAAGAGGATATAGGAACAGGGCAAGTCTTTTTTCCTTAACTTCTATTAGTAAAGCTATTGCAATGCTTCTGGTAAAGAGCTATGAACGTGCTGATCGTGTGTTCTATGCAATGAGGTCAAAGGGATATACAGGTACGGTAACAACATTACATGAGTTCACGCTTAGACCCCAGGACTGGGTTAATATGATTATAGTAATAGGATTTGCAATTTTTATACATATAGCAGCTATATCAAGTACAATGGAGGTGTTATAACGGCTGCAATACATATACATGATCTTAATTACACCTTTCTCGATGGGACAGTTGCACTTGAACATGTATCGTTCGATATTGATAAAGGTGAATCAGTAACTTTAGCAGGACCCAACGGTGCAGGTAAATCAACACTATTGCTGCATCTTAACGGTATACTGCCAGGTAAAAGAACACGTGAATCAGGTAAGGGGAGCGGGTCTGTTGAAATATTTGGGACTACAATTGATTCAAAAAAAATACATGAAATGCCAAAGAAAATAGGAATCATGTTCCAGAACCCCGATGATATGCTATTTATGCCAATGCTTGGTGATGATGTAGCATTTGGTCCTATTAATCTTGGGATGGATAAAGAAGAAGTAAACTTAAGAGTAAAAGAGTCACTTGCAATGGTCGGACTTGCCGGATATGAGAAAAGGGTCCCGCACCATCTAAGTGGAGGTGAAAAGAAACGGGCTGCACTTGCCACTGTACTATCCATGGGACCTGATATTCTTGCACTTGATGAACCAACTGCTAATCTGGACCCTAAGAGCAGAAGGGAGTTGATAGATATCCTGAAAGGACTTAAAAACCAGGGAAAAACGCTGATTATCATCACACATGATATCAATGCAATTCCGGAACTCACAGAAAGAGTGATCGTACTTAACAAGACAGTGATCGCTGATGGGACCACACGAGAAATTTTTTCAGATACTGATATGCTTATTCGAGCAGGACTGGAGATCCCTGTGATCATGCAGTTCTTTGAGATGTTCCAGTTTTTTGGATATCCATGTGATAAACTTCCGTTGTCATTAAAAGGTGCGGTAAAGAACCTGACACAAACGATCGAGAACGGGGAAGGGCATATACACCTGCATTGCCATAAACATACCCATTCGGGAGTCACTGCTACCCTTAATAAATTTCATTATCATGAATAAAATCCTCGCTAACGCTCGGATTTTATTACTTGATATACTAAATAATAGTTACTGTTCTTTTTCAAGCATCTCGATGCGTTTGGCAATGTCCACAGCTTTTTTCTTATAGTTACTGCGGATAGTATCATATTCATCTTCTGATATAATACCACTGGAATAATCATCATCAAGTTCCCTGAGTACCCTGGAAACAGCCTTTTTAGCTGCTCTAAGTTCATTTAATGAATTATTTTCAATATCCTTTTTTGTGAGAACTTCTTCTTCATCATTATATTTAGAAGCGTCCTTATCTTCATATCCTCCAGCATCCTCATCTTCATATTCTACGTTTTCTTCCTTTTGACCATTCCCTTTAAGTAAGAAATAGCCCACTACTCCGATAATAACCAGTATAATGCCTGCATAAAGGATGGTTGAAGACCCACCTGATTTTGATTGACTGATCTCAATGCAGATCCGGGTAAATGAAGGGCTTACCCAGTTATATTTCTTCATATTATTGACCCCTTCTTCTACAAAATCAGGTTCTATTTCCACTCCGTCACAATCAGTTATCGTGATCCCGGTATTTTCCGGTTGTATTGTATTAATAACCAATGCATACATACCTGTCATAGGTACATAATTATAATTCACAGTCGCAGGAACTGTTATTTCCTTAATAAAATCAACTGATCCCATTTTTTCCTTATTAGGATCTACTGGTATCATATACTCCAGATGATACATAGATGGCATACCCATACTGCTCTGGATAGAATCATTCCATCCGATAATATTATCATCGACCTGGAATGACGTAATAGCAATACCCTGGCTATCCATTGCCATCTTATTTTTCGATACTACCAGATTAAATGCATCATCCTGCAGCCATGTGTAAATAGGTCCCGTATAATTTTGTGTACCAACATTTCTGAAGATAATTGTCTCGGTTACTGTCAAATAACCTTCATTTATCAGGTGATCTACTTCAATTAAATGCTGTACAATAATTATTTCCACTACATTTGATGATGTGGATGTATTTCCCATCATTATACCTGTGCTATTACTGGTATTATTATTAGATGCATAATGAGCAAATGCATAAGCTGCCGGAAAAGAGCTTATCAATACTAAAATAAGTACTGTACTAAAGAATATTATTGACTTGATTGAAGACATTGATCTGTATTTCTTTTTTTATAGTATATAACATTTCCCTCATCCGGCTCTTTAAGAAGCACATCCTCTACGGGTTCAGGTTGTATAGCGAATGATATATCTTCTGCTTTGGGAGTGGATTAAATATGATGAAACGATTAAACTGATTCCAATTGTAGCTTTTCTTCTGAATAGAAAGTGATCTTGATAAAGTTTGAAAGCATTTTTTCAGACACGGATTAAAATTCCTTAACCGATCACAAATGGAAATTAAACACACAGGAAGTTTGGACTATAAAATTTTGATATATTGCCCGGAGATACTGGGTTAATGGAGACCGTTACATTACATGTTGGTACTATTAAAATAACCGCAGATGAACACAGATAAACACGGATACGCTGCCTGAAAATCTGTGTTCATCTGTGTTTATCTGTGGTTTCATAAGATTCACCAACACGAATTGTAACGGTCTCGGTTAATGAAAACATATTTATAACATACGAAACCACTTACATTTTATAAACAGTATTACTTTTTATGGAATAGGTAACATGGTTAGTAGAAATAGATATTCAATAATTTTATTTAGCATTTTAATTGTATGCTTGCTGGCAGTATCATCCAAAGCAGATTATAGTTCTAATGGATGGACTGTAGATACTATGATCAACGGCACCGTCAACGGCGGTGTTTTCTATGATAGCGTTGGTTGGGACGATAGCACAACTCGCACACTAAACACTGATGTACCGAATGGAACCGTTAAGTATGCTTACCTGTACACTGGTGTCTGGGGTAATGGTGTATCCAAGGACGGTTGGGTGAATGTTACATTCAATGGAGATAGTACCAGCAACAAACTCGGTCCAATACATTTAGAGGGTGAAAGCGATAGTAATAATAATGTCTGGTGTACAGGTCTTGGTAAGCACTGGTTTTGGTATAATGTAACCGACTTAGTTAATACAGGACAGATAAACACTGCAACTACATCGAAGATCAATGATAGTGATAGCATTGATGGCAGAGTTTATGGCATTGTGTTGGTTGTGGTCTACGAGGGTGGGGATGACCCGAAGCAGATTCAGTACTGGATCAATAACGGAAGTGAACCCCTTAGTTCCACTAATCCCACAGGAACTACAAATTTTGTTGGCACAGTGAGTACTGATAATGTTGCGATGGCAAATCTCACTCTGGTGCATCTTACTGGGTATGATCCATCCTGTAGCAACTGCATGAAGTTCAATGGTAATGAGCTGGATACAAGTTGCATAAACACTAATTTCTTCGATATGCATACATGGAGCGTAACGAATTATATGAATACATCAGGAAATGATGCATGGTTCAGTCAAGGCTCTGATCCAAGTGTCAACATATGCAATGCAATTCTAACAGTGGAATATAGGCCAGACCTTGTCGTAAGCAACATTTACCCGCAGTATATATTCACCAATCTTACGAATGTGTTATCTGTAAATGTGATGAATCAGGGTACTGCATCCACTGCTAGTTGCGATGTAAATCTAACCATCACACATACAGGCGGCCCGACCGTATTAACGGCAACTGTGCCTGTACTGAATGGTAGTGAGAGTGCAGTAGTTGAAGTTGGTAACTGGAAGCCAACCGTTCTTGAAAACATCTCGATAACAGCGTTTGCTGATAGCGGCGGTGTAGTGGATGAAGGTACTAAAGAAGGCAACAACAATCTCATCGTGTCCAGAAACACCACAGGAAACTGCACTGTTGATGATATGCTGCCTGATACATGCTATGGATATCGTGGAGATAATTCGATGACCACTGCATACGAGGGCATAGGCGGTGTGATCTACTCGGTTGGAGATTTCAAGTACAAGAACAATACAGTGAACTTCAGCATCGAGGCATCCGGAGATGAGAATCAGGTAGACGGATTGACTGCAGAGGTTCCCGCAGGTGCAACGATAAAGAACGCAACACTGTATGTGTACTACACCTACCGAAAATCGGCAACTGGTCCCAATCCTGGCGCCGACCCAAGACCGGACTATGAGATGTCCATCAACGGTGGCAGCACACTCACAACCGATGAGTACTATACTGACATCAAAGGATTTACCACATCTGAGTATCAGTACGGAACGCTGGTGTATGATGTAACAGACAATGTTGCCGGGAATGGTGCTTATCAGGCAGTTCGGTCAAATTGCAATAATACAGATCCCACCTTAAAAGGAAAGGGATATGTATCCGGCATGGCTCTGATGATCATCTACGATGATGGCAGCGATAACACGTACGCGATAGCTCATGGATACGATCGACTTGCTACATATTATAGTACACAGTACAAGGTGTTACCAGAGGATGCAACAACGACCACCACACTTACAGATGTGGATCCCACTACAATAGCAGAAGCGAATCTGTTCACTGTTACAGTCGATGCCGTAGCGCCTGGAAGCGAATCCCAGCAGTTCAACAACCGCTCATGGGAAGTAAGTGCATGGCAATGCGTTGCCGGAGTACCTTCTTGTAATTACTTATATCCACTTGGTATCAACAGGAGTGATGTGGACAAGAATGACATAACCGCATCTGGCACTGATGAAGTTGTCAAATTCCAGGAAAGAACCAGCAACGGTTTTGCCCCTGTCTTCACATGCCTGCAGACCAGAGCACCAGACTCCACCCCACCCGGAAACGGCGGTGGTGGAGGCGGAAGCAGCTCACGCGGTGGTGCATCCGGTGAAAATTATGCAAATATAGAGACATCGGAGACTGAAAGAGAATATTTGAGTAAAGGTTCAAGAGTAACCTATAATTTTGATTCGGAAGATAATTTTATAAACTCTATTACTTTCACACCTCTTTCAAACTCAGGAAAAGTTGCTGTAAAGGTCGAGATACTGAAATCCAGATCATCGTTGGCAGATAGTGAGGCACCGGATGAAGTATTTATAAACCTGAATATCTGGGCCGGGAGCAGCAGTTGGGCAACTTCGGAACATATTTCCGATCCAGAGATTAAATTTGAAGTAGAAAGGTCCTGGATCAAAGAAAACAATATCGTTGAATCCACTATTAAATTGTACAGGTTTAGTGATGAAGAATGGAAACCGCTTGAAACTACACAGATAGATAAGAATGAAAATTGCCTGTGCTTTAAAGCTAAAACACCAGGTTTCTCTCCGTTTGCGATAACTGGCAAGACATCTACAAGTGTAGCAGGTGAAAAAGATACAGAAGCTAAGTCGACTGAAAGTAAAGACGATATATCAACACAGGCTCCGGAACAAACATCATCCAGGGAGAATACCGGCTCACCTGGTTTTGGTTCGATTGCAGGCATATGTATGCTGTTGATTGCAATACTCATACTACACAGACAGAAAATATGATAAACATTTAGTCCCGCAACTCAAATTCTGTTATACTTTAAGTTGCGGGATAGAGATAACAGAGCCAAAGAGCACATATATATAGAATAATAGCTTTGCGGTTAGTAATGTTCTCATCCTTTGTTTATACTGCATCGGAAGATTATGATTTTGATAGAGTACCATATACTGATCAGCTTAAGAAAGTCATAATGTATCTCTTGATCGTCCTCACTATCCTTATGTCAGGCACAATAGCAACAGCAGATTGGGATCAGGATGGTGTGCCGTTACACACTATTGAACAGGGAACAGTAAACGGCGGATTATATATAGGTGGAGGTCACGGAAAGGTCTATACAACTACCTATACCCAGGACTTTACTGTACCTGATGGGACGCCGCAGTGGGCACGGCTGTATGTGAGTGCCAAGGATACTTCCTCTATCAATATGATTTTTAACGGATATTATCCTGGTAATTATACGGATCTTATAAACAACACCAGGGTATATTCAAACTACCAGAAAGAGAAGGGTATGTACTGGGTATATTATGACAATGTGGCGCAGTGGATAGTAAACGGGACCAATACTGCAACAGCTGATCTTGGCACCAGGGTTGGTTTTAATACCAAGTCCTGGGGAATCCTGCTTCTTGTGGCATATGAAGGAGGTGATTCTCCTGAATTAATAGAATACCAGGTCAATGAAGGAAATCCACTTTTGCATGGTAACCACTCGCCATTTACTGCGTATCATAACACTACAAACACTTCCTTTGGTTCTGTTGATCTGATGGGAGTAATAGATGCAGAGCTTACTACAGTATATATTTGGGGTAGCAAAGAGAGTGAAGATGAAGTCCATGATACGTTATGGTTCAATTCGGAACTGGTCGCAACAGATGCATCAGATGGTGCCGGAACTGATGAGGTGGGTAATAAATGGAGAGGGGGATGCTTTGATCTTAAACAATGGAATGTTACCAAGAGCCTTGACCAGGATAATATATTGGAATTCGATAGAGGTATGGATAGTATTCTGTGTCCGGTTGTGTCAGTACTTGTGGTTAAACACTATCCCGAATCTACTGCTTCGAACAAGACATCGCAACAGGAAGAAACCCCGGGGTTTGGGATTGTCTTAACTCTTGCTGTGATCCTGATCATCACATTAATGATCGTAGATCATTGTTCCGATTCCTTTGTCAGTAAACAGTTCAAGCAGTAAACTGTGCGATTTGCTGCCGTCGATGATATGCACTTTTTTAACACCCCGCGTAACTGCACTGGCTGCGGAACGTATTTTTGGCGTCATACCGCCTGATATGATACCTTCCTTGATCATATCTTCAACCTGGGTGATCTGTATACGGGAAATACGTGTGTTTGTTCCCTTCACGTCACGCAGCACACCAGGTACATCGGTCATAAGTATAAGCTTTTTTGCCTTAAGAGCAACAGCAATATCTCCTGCTACGGTATCTGCATTAATATTCAGGCTATTACCCTGCTCATCTACTGCGATAGGGGCTATGACAGGGATATAATCGTTATCTGCTGCAATCCGCAGGATATCAGGATTGATCACTTCGACATCTCCTACCCAGCCAAGATCTACTTCATGTTCCTTACCTTCATATGTGATACGCTGAATGGCTTTCTTTTTTGCTACTATTAGCCTGCCGTCCTTACCTGAAAGCCCCAGACCCTTACCACCGAATATACCGACCAGTGATACGATCCTGGTATTGATGTTTCCTACCAGTACCATACGTGCGATCTCAAGTGTATCATCATCGGTAATGCGCAGTCCTGCTGCAAATTCACTCTTTTTACCCATCATCTCCATTTTCTGGGTTATCTCGGGACCGCCTCCATGGACAATGATAGGATGGATGCCTACATATCGCAGAAGTACTACATCCTGAACTATATCTTCCATTATTTTTTTGTCTACCATCGCATGACCACCTACTTTAATAACCATAATCGAATTATGGAATTCGCGGATGTAAGGAAGGGCTTCTATTAATATTTTTTCACGGTTGACGTTCATGGTTTAGGTACTCCTGGATTATTATCTTGATGGTTTTTATTGTATTTTAATAGTATATCAAGTATAACTTGATATACTCAAGAAAATCCGACCGAAGGGAGGATTTACTTAACTAAATATTCCATTATCTTATAACCTTCAATAATACCCAGTGAACCTGATTCCACAGAAAACTCATCATACTCTTTAACATCATCCCCTTCCCCTTCACTTGATAACACTGCAATAGGTACCGGGTCATAAGTATGCGTCCTCAAAGCTATCGGCGTCCTATGATCCGGCATCAATAAAACCTTATAATCATCAAACACCCTCAATCCCCTCAAAACACGTCCCGCAACATACTTATCAAAATCCTCTATAGCTTTCATTTTAGCTTCTATATCACCTATATGACCTGCCTCATCAGCAGCTTCCACATGAATATATACAAAATCATCAGATTCAAGAGCTTTTAAAGCGTAATCTGCTTTACCCTTATAGTTCGTATCCAGATAACCAGTCGCACCCGGTACATTGATAACTTTCAATCCTGCATAGATACCGATTCCTTTTAACAAATCTACTGCAGATATCATTGCCCCGCCAATACCATATAGTTCCCTGAATTTTGGCATTGAAGGCACGTGACCCTGTGCCCACGGCCAGACCATATTCGCCATATTCTTCCCCTCACCAGACCTTTTCTTATTGATCTCATGAGCTTCCAGCAGTGGTCTTGAATCCCTGATAAGCCTGACCAAAATATCAGAACCCTGTCCGGTAGGTAAAAAATCATCGACTTTACTGCCAACCTCATCATGCGGTGGTGTGCACTGTGCATCAAGACATTGAAGACCGGATAAAACAAGCAGGTGGCGGTAACTGATACCAGGATGAAATTTAATATTACTGGTACCCAATTGCTCATCTATCATCGTAATAAGTTCACCTGCTTGTTGTGTGGTAATATGCCCTGCACTGTAATCAGCTATAATACCATTGTACTCGGTAATAAGATTACACCGAAAAGCGATATCATCAGGACCCAGCTCAACACCCATACTGGCAGCTTCTAACGGTCCTCTTCCTGTGTAGTATTTAGCAGGATCATACCCCAATATAGAAAGATTGGCTACATCAGAACCAGGAGGCAGATCCAAAGGAATGGTCTGTGCCTGGCCGCATTTGCCTTCTCTTGCAATATGGTCCATATTCGGTATATCCGACGCTTGCAGCGGAGTTAGACCACCCAGTTCATCAAGAGGGTAATCTGCCATGCCGTCACATAAGAGTACAATGTATTTCATTTTGATCTAACCTGTATACTACACCCTGCACCCTGTCCGATACCTTCATCCAGTCTTACATGTATAGCAGTGATATTATCTGCATGGTTATTCTTCTTAATACTTGTTAATATCTCATCAAGGAAATATTTGCACAGTTCTTCGGCACTTACTGAAGAAATAGGTAATAATATGATATCATCAGCTGGTAGTACATAATGCTTACAGCTTTTGATAATCTCTATATTAAAATAATTCGCATCTTCTTTTATCTTAAGTCTGGGATCGTTTCGAGCCATCAGTACCCTATGGTCCAGACGGTCGCAAATATCAGTTACTATATTTTTTAGAATTTCAAAATCCATAATAAATTCTTCAACCTGCTTACCTTCAATACGCACATTAATTGCATAGGTATGACCATGCAATCTCCCGCATTTAGGATGATCAGGTATAAAATGACATGCGGAAAATCGAAGTTTTGCCATCCATCCATCCAATTCAATAAACAATTCTATTTCACCTATGGGACATCTTTAAGGACTTTCTTACCAATAAACCCTTGGATGGCAAGAAATCAAAAGGATTTTTTTTATTATAAGGCAAAGGACGAGGGCTACCGGTCCAGAGCAGCTTATAAACTACAGCAGATAAACATTAAACATAACGTTATAATACCAGACAGTACGGTTGTTGACCTCGGTGCAGCACCAGGCGGATGGCTCCAGGCTGCTAAGGAACTATCCGGTGGCAGAGTAGTAGGAGTTGATCTTCAGAAGATCAAACCGATAGAAGGAGTAGACACTATAAAAGGGGATATCACCAAAGAAGCAACATTGGAAAAGATAGAAGAAATTATCGGGGAACATGGTGCGGATACTGTGATATGTGATGCTGCTCCCAATCTTTCAGGCAACTGGAACCTGGATCATGCACGGTCTATCGACCTGAGCTACTCGGCACTTGATGTGGCAAAGAAACTGCTGATACCCGGAGGTAATTTCGTAGTTAAGGTATTCCAGGGTGATCTGTTCAAGGAACTGCTGGATGAAATAAAGCGCAATTTTGTATATGTTAAGTCATTTACTCCGAAAGCTTCACGAAAACAGAGTGCTGAAATCTATGTTATAGCTAAGAAATTTATTACTACTTCAATAGAAAAAGGGCAGGAATATGATATAGAAATACTGGACATAGGTGAAAAAGGTGATGGAATAGCCAAAATAGATGATCTGGTTATTTTTGTGAAACATGGACGGATCTCTCAACATGTGCGTGTATGTATCAGGGAAGTCCATCCGAATTTTGCTTTTGCTGATATTATTGAACCTGTTAAATAGTGAGAAAAGTATGACTGAACCTCCACCATCAAATGAAATATCCTGGTATCAACTGCCAGTTGAACAGGTCTTTGAGACCCTGCACTCAGATCGATCAGGACTCACATTAGAAGAGGCAACGTCCAGGCAAGAACAATATGGATACAATGAACTGACCTATAAAAAACGCAGTGCATTTATGCGTTTTCTCACACAGTTCAATAGTCCGCTGATCATCATTCTACTTATTTGCGCTGTAATAACCGGTTCATTAAGTATGTGGAAAGATGCTAATATGTGGATGGACACAGTGGTCATTCTTGCCGTTGTACTCGCAAACACGTTTATAGGATTCATTCAAGAAGGTAAAGCTGAGGACTCGGTTGAAGCACTTGAGAATATGATAACACCTGAATGCAGGGTAATGCGAGAAGAAAAAACCATAGTTATACAGGCAAGAGACCTGGTTCCTGGTGATATAGTACTGCTTGAAGGTGGAGACAGGGTTCCTGCAGATATCCGGCTTTGTTGTTCAAAAAACCTCAGTGCAGATGAATCAGCTATTACAGGTGAATCCGTACCTGTTGAAAAGCATACGGATCCGATTAAAGGAGACCAGATTATTGCTGATCGGAAATGTATGGTATTTAGCGGTACTTTTATCGCCAGGGGTATAGGGTCCGGAATAGTAGTTGCAACTGGTGAACAAACACAGATCGGCCAGATAGCAGAACTGATAACTAAGACCGAGAAGATCATCACACCGCTAACAGTGAAGTTGAACGACTTTACCAGGATCCTTGTTATTGTAATACTCTTTATCACAGCCCTTAATTTTATTCTGGCATTATGGTTCGGATATGATCTATCTGTTGCCTTTAGTGGGTCAGTCTCCCTGGCAGTAGCTGCAATACCCGAAGGTCTCCCTGCTGTGGTAACTATGGCTCTGGCCATAGGTGTGACTGCAATGGCACGCAGAAATGCGATCGTAAAACGATTACCTGCTGCAGAAACTCTTGGTTGTACTACTGTCATAGGCTCAGATAAAACAGGAACGCTTACCAAGAACCAGATGACAGTATCAAGGATATATAGCGGTGGTAAAAATTACAGAGTTAGCGAAGTAGGATATGAGATTGAAGGCGAGCATCCCCCATCCCTGATGAGCGAAGAATTGAGTGGTACATTAAAAGCTGGTTATGTGTGTAATAATGCCAGTTTTACTAATGAAGATAGTAATACGGTAATTGGAGATCCTACTGAAGCTGCACTATTGATCTCTGCTAAAAAAGCAGGTATGTTAGAATCCTTAGCGCAATTAGATGAGATACCTTTCGAATCAGAACAACAGTTTATGGCTACTCTGCATGAGGAGAACCAAGAGAATGTCATATATGCTAAGGGGTCACCTGAGCGGATTTATAAGATGTGCCAGAACCAGATGATCAACGGTAGTACAGAACCTCTGCACAAAGACGAGATCCGTGAAAATGTCAATGAAATGGCCAAAAAAGCACTCAGATTGCTTGCAATGGCATATAAGGTAGTACCATCTGATAAAAAGACCCTTGATCCGGATGACCTGAGCGATATGACCTTTCTCGGAATCCAGGGAATGATCGACCCACCCAGGGATGAAGTAATTGAAGCAATAAAAAAATGCCAGAATGCAGGCATACGGGTTGTAATGATAACGGGAGACTATATAAAAACAGCAAAAGCTATAGCCAGCCAACTGGGGATCAATTCATCAAAAGCACTGACCGGACGTGAAATATCCAAAATGGGTGATGATGAGCTATATAATGTTGTGGAGGATGTATCAGTATATGCACGGGTTTCGCCTGAGCATAAGTTCAGAATAACCCAGGGACTGCAGAAACACGGACATGTTGTTGCTGTTACCGGTGATGGGGTTAATGATGCACCTGCATTAAAAGCAGCAGATATCGGAATTGCTATGGGGATCTCAGGAACTGAAGTGAGTAAGGAGGCATCTGATATGATCCTTACCGATGATAATTTCTCAACCATTGTATCTGCAGTTGAAGAGGGAAGATATGTTTATGATAATATAAAAAAAGTGATCCTGTTCTTACTTCCGACAAATGGTGGACAGGCACTGCTTATCCTGGGGGCTATAATGCTGGCACCTTTTTTTGAGCTCTTCCGTGAGCAACTTCCTCTTGAACCTGTACAGATATTATGGATCAACCTGATTGCTGCAGTAGCACTCGCACTGCCGATAATCAAAGAACCCATGGAAAAGGACCTGCTTAATAAAGCTCCGAGAGATTCGGATGAACGGATCACTGATCCTCTTTTCTTTAAAAAGGTCGGACTGGTTTCTTTATTAGTGGCAGTATCCGGATTTGCAATATATTATTATTACGGTTCACCCGCGCTTAGTGGATCCGTAGTGTATTATGATCTGCTCAGGCAGGCACAGACTGCTGCATTTACCACAGTGATCATGGTACATATTTGTTATCTTATTACTGCGAGATCAATTACTGAATCTGCATTCACGTTCAGTCCTATCTCAAATAAGTGGGTATTGTTAGGTATAGGTGTTACTATGGCGACTCAACTTATTATTGTGTATGTTTTACCCCACACCGGGTTTAATCTACTTAAAACAGCACCAATACCGCTTGAATGGTGGTGGTTGATGATATTGTTTGCAATTGGTGGGTTTGTTGTGATCGAGATCGAGAAGTGGGTGACTAAGCGGTTTATTGCTAAGTGATAATGCATGTATAAATCCGTGTCTGAAAAATAACTGGAAAATAGTATAGTGTCCATAAAAGTATTAAAAAAATTTAAATACTAATTAGTACAAACTAATATTCATCAGGAGATAATTTAATGACTAAATATTCAATTGATGAATTTGTTGAATTAACTGGACAGTGTGATCTGGGAGAAGGTACGTTTGAACTGGAACGTGATCGTTTACTTGAAATTAACTTAAATGGCAAGCTGTGGACAAAGAAAGGATCAATGGTAGCCTACCTTGGTGATATCAAATTTACTCGTGAAGGTGTGATGGAACACGGACTGGGAAAACTTGTCAAAAGAACTTTTACCGGTGAAGGAGTAAGCCTGACAAAAGCAGAAGGATCCGGACAATTATATTTAGCGGATGGAGGAAAGAAGATCTCCATACTCAATCTTGAAAACCAGTCTATTTTTGTTAATGGAAATGATCTGCTTGCATTCGAAGATTCTATACAATGGGATATTAAAATGCTTAAAAAAATTGCAGGAATGATGTCTGGTGGTCTCTTCAATGTAAAATTAGAGGGAAAAGGTATGATTGCAATTACTACTCACTATGATCCGTTAACGCTTAAAGTGACACCTGATCATCCGGTATTTACAGACCCCAATGCTACTGTAGCATGGTCTGGAAATTTACAGCCTGATCTTAAAACTGATATTTCATTTAAAACAATTGTCGGACGCGGAAGCGGTGAAACACTGCAGATGGCATTTAAAGGTGAAGGTTTTGTAGTAGTACAGCCATATGAGGAATTATATCTTAGTGCAGGTACTTAGTGTCGAGTCAACTCTCAATTGTCGGATAGAGTCGAGATAACTTTATCCGGGCATCCTTGGTTGTGAATTGCCAATTAATTTTCGCATTTTTATTGTCTCTGAATTTCTGCCATGCTAATACCTCTTTCCTGACAAACTCAATGTCATCGATTCTTCTGTTTAAGCACTGCCCTGTGAGCACATTCAGCTCAATCTCTGCCATATTCAACCAGTTCCCATGCTTCGGGGTGTACACAAACTCGAATCTGTCCCATATTGAACTAACAAATACTATATAGTTATAAATACGATTGTATTGCTATCACAAAGAGGTTTATTATGGAAGAACTATCTTCATTGAATATTTTGCCACAAAATATTTCAAGTGTTATTGAGAAAATAAAAACTATCGGTGGAGATAAGGTAAGATTTATCATTATATATGGTTCTGCAGTTAAAGGAAAATTAACTGATAAATCTGACATTGATCTTGCTGTGTTCTACAATGCAGATATGCAGAAGCGATTTGAATATAGGGTATCAGTACTTGGTAGAGTTGATAATATATATGATATCCAGATTTTCCAAGATTTACCAATATATATTCAAAAAGATATTATATCTACTGGTAAAGTAATTTATTTTAAGAATTATAATGAAATATTTGATGTCTTCATGCAAATAATCAAGAAATTTGAGGATTTCAAACCTTATCTTGAGTTATATTATTCAAAGTTGGGAGTATAATAATGGATAAATCAGATAGAAGACGTATCTTTATAAAATTGGATGAAATGATAAAGTATGTAGAAGAATTAAATGAAATATTACCAGGGAATGAAGAATATTCTAAAGACTTGATTAAGAGACGAGCTTGTGAAAAGACTATTGAAATCGCAATTGAATCATTGATAGATGTGTCAGCAATGATAATTTCTTCTGAGAAATTTGGTTTACCCTCTAGTGAAGAAGGTATTTTTGATATTTTAGTAGATAGAAACATATTAAGCAAAGAAATTAGTGAAAAGCTAAAAGATATGAAAGGATTTAGAAATGTATTGATTCACCGTTATGCTCACGTAGATGATGAAATAGTCTATCATAATTTATCCAATTATCTTGATGATTTTTACATGTTTAAAAAAGCTATTGAATTATTTCTCGAAAATAAAAATATATGACAGGATACATCGAAACATCAACATCCTGTAGAACCTGTCAAAATACCATGCTTTTTGAAGTGGATACAATTAATCGAACTTTACACTCTTAATTCTTTTGCAGGAAATCACACAAAAGGCACATTAAGGTATGCAAGTATAATAACTAGGATCAAACCTGGTATTCCTGCAATAGCACATAATAAAACTGTTATTATATTAATGTCTATTGAAAATCCAAGATTACATAATCCGATAACATAGTTCGTAAGAAACAGCATTATTATTCCAAGAATGGAATTTATAACCAGTTTAGTAGTGGCTTTAAAAATCTTATATAGAATTATAACAATTACAATCGCTAATAAAAGGACTATTAATTCAATCATTATTGTATCTCCTTTAAATTTTTATTAAATTGGGGCATTAGGAACAAAATCCTTATTAACACTCGGATACTTTCAACAGATATAATTCATTATTGTATTGATATAAAGGTTTCGCTGATGTATTGTATTTATTGATCTGATATATCAACAATCCTGTTATACCATTTTATCCTGACATCTAAGTAGTCTTTTTATGTTTCAATATACATATAATGAATGGACGTTTTGTCGATGTTAAGAATACTCCCTACATGCCTTAAAATAATAAATAAAATATTATTTCCTATCATCATCATGTTTTTTCATCCTAAGACTGAATACTGGCAGGATAGGGGTGATTTACGAAACGCCAATAGCCATTTATCAGGTTATTTTAAAGCTATTACTATTGAGCTATTAGAAAGACCGATGTCCCATAAGGAGATCTTACAATTTGTATATCACTTTAAAATAAGATTGGGGAATTTAATTGATAAGGAGTATACTGAAATAGATCTTGATGAGGATATTACTTTTGCTATTGAATATGATATGATCGAAGAAAAAAATGGAAAAGTCTTTTTGACTTTAAGAGGTAGGGAAATAGCAAAATTTATGCAAAAAATAGTTAATATTGTAATGGATAATTTTTTTTCAGAAAAAATGGTTTCTATTATTAGTATTTCATTACTTGTTTTATTATCAGTTTTAAAAATACAATTTGGTATGGCCTCTGATTGTGCGGGTCTGATAGCAGATGGAATTAATAGTATGGTGGGGTCTTTGTCCTATATTTTTATCTGGCTGGGAAGTACATCTGCTTTGTTCGGTAAATATCTTATTGCCCCTGTTATAGCTGTTCTTGCAATGATTGGATTGAAAAAATTTGACAAAGAGAAAATATTTGCATTATATTATATAATCCTGATGTTTATCTCATTTTATGCGATAGCAATGGCAAGTATTAATAAAATTATGAATCCGGGGCCGGTAGAACAAAGTATTAATATTTTTATCTTTTCAGCATTATGTGCCTTTATCATGCTTATTCTTTCCATTTATCAATTTGAATCCGGAATGAAGCTTTCAAATTTCATGCTTATGTGCCGGTCAATTGACTCACGTAATCATTGCTTCATGTCACTTCTTATCTGCTTCGTGATCGTTCTTTCTATCCTTGCAGAAATATTCAACATTACCTGGCTTTATTATGGAGATGCTATGGCATCGGTAATTATTGGCTTTTTAATTCTTTGTAGTGCACTGGAAATGAGCTTTGAATTTTTCAAATCGAGAAGTGAACGTACGATTGTTTCTCATTTTATGGGAAGAGAAGAAAAAAAAGCACAAAATAAGATTATAATGAGATGGATTATAGGACTATTAAAAGAAACTCCACTTACAAAACAGCAACTTGAGGAGAGGTTCACACAACAGTTCTCAAAGGAAACTCCCAAGGTCCTTATAATATCAGGATTTTGTTACAATTCTAAAAGGTGTGTGGATATGAGTCAGTATCTGGATCAACTTATAAAAGAAAAAAAGCTTATGCTTACCCTGGATAATAAATATCACTTCCATAAATATTGAACTAACAAATACTATATAGTTAGAAATACGATTGTATTGCTATTATAAAGACGTTTATTAGAAAATGCAGTAAGAAAAACCATGGCAGAGGTAGATGATTATACTAATGGAAAAATCCTTGCCTCTACGAAATTAGCTCTTCGCTATCTTAAATTTATAAAAATTCCTGTGATCGGTTCTTTAATTAGAAAAAAATTACAAAATAAAATTTCCACATTCGACCCAAGATTACTGGATGTAAACAGAGCATCAAAGTTAATTCATCAATCAATGGAATGTGCAGTAGGAGAACGTGTATGTAGGGCAATATATACAAATTCGGAAATTACAGAAGCAGTGTTCTTAGATGAACTGGCACAAGGAATGACAGGAGCTGGAAAGGCAAGATTTGTGACGAAAGAAGGTGCAATAAATACATTGAAGAAATATCCTGATAACCCATTAATTTTATCGAAAGTTTCAGGGAAGTATATGGAAATTTGCTGTTCATCACCAGGCAATTGTGTATATTGGAATATGGAGAGATGGGGTCTTAAGTGTTTGAATCAATTGGATTCTCTTTAGAACTCCTCAATTTTTTTAAAATATGGGTTTATTTCCCAAAAAAAATCCATATAGGTCATTTTTTAACATAAATTGGCACTATCCTAAAAACCATTTATTTCAATAGAGGATTATTGAAATCAAGAATGAGTTCTTTTTCATTTTGGTTCTTCAAGTCTAAATATAATAGTCCCGTCAGGTTGCATTAATATAACATAATTCGGGTTATTCAACCTGAAGGGACTATTTTCTTCATGCAATACCGCTTCAAATTTTACATACCAAATCCTCTGGCTTTCCACGCTAGCAGTTGCTATTATTTCATGATCTGACCATTCTTTAATCCATTCTTTAACAGGAGGGTCAGTTTTTGCATATTCAATGGCTTCTTCGGGATTATCAATTGGAAGTTCTATCTTGTGATTCTCTACCCAAATCCAGCCTAAAAAAAGTGCACTCAAACATACAATCCCAATTAGTATTCCGTGTGTGTATATCTTCATCATGGTTATTTACATTTGCTTTTATTTATAAATAATTTCCGAATTAATTTTTATTATATATATGTCCCAATTTATTGTACTTCTTGAACTTTTTAATATCATTGCCAGAGATTTGACTGCCAATGCCAGTGGTTACGTCTATGTTAAGATTATCAGATCATACCATGAGTACTATGACACATAAAATTTGTTTTAACTGCAAACTGATTCGTAGTTATAATCTGCAGCCTTTGTGTTGTAGTGAGAATTTAAGGTGGCTCTGCTATTGCTATCGCTGTATAAGTTGACAATAACATTACTCCTACTAAAATGAGGAAAGAATAATCTTAATTTTCATAGTATAGAGCCTCAGGCGAAGATTCTACGAATCTTATAATCTTCAGCTTCTTCGAAGCTTCAATCAATAAAATCCGAGCGCTAGCGAGGATTTTATTAATTCAACCTAACCCCGGTAATACTACTAATATCCCCATCCTGCATAGCCACACCAATAGTCCGCTCAGCAGCCTGGATCATGGGTTTACGCAGACTAACCACAATGAACTGGGCATACTCATTTGCCTTTTTTAATCTTTGCGCCACCCTCTCGGCATTAACACCATCAAGGAACATATCTATCTCATCAAATGCATAGAACGGTGCAGGTCTATACCCCTGTATAGCAAAGATAAAAGCCAGTGCGGTCAGACTCTTCTCTCCTCCACTCATAGCTTCCATACGCTGCAGGGTCTTATCCCTGGGTTGTGCCTTAATGGTAAGTCCGCCTGCAAAAGGATCATCAGGGTTCTCAAGTACCAGTTCCCCGGGTCCGTCTGAGAGTTCATCAAAAATACCAGTAAAATGTAGATTAATACCATCAAAACAGTCCATAAATGACTGCTTCTTCATCTGTTCATACTTCTTGATCCGCACCAGTATCTCATTACGCTCATGATGTAAAATGTCTCTACGATCCCGTAGATCAGTACTCCTGCGCTCAACTTCTTCATACTCATCAATAGAACGCATATTTACAGGTTCAAGCTTAACCATAGCCCTATTAATAGAATCAATCCTTATTTGTACCTCTTCCAGGCCCGGTACCTCATCGCTCATATCCACTCCTCTTTTTTCCAGCTCGGTCGTAAATTCAGATATTTGTTCAATAAGTGCATCCCTGGTAGCTGTTAGTGCGATCATCTGACGCTGTGAACTCTCCTGTTGGGTTTTGGTCTCATTGTATTGTTTTTGGATTTTTGTATATTCCTTGCTAAGATCCTCACGACATTTACGCATATCAGCTAGATCCTTATCCAGTTCCTGCTCACGCATTAATTTTTCATTGAGACCTGATTCCAGTTCATTGATCCTGGTAGTAAGCTGCTCGATCTTCTGTTTCAATTCCTGCTTCCTGGTATCAAGTTCTGTAATTCTGGTCATGGTCTGTTCATTTTTATCACCAGCATAACTTGATTCGGTATTAATGGCATTGATATTTGCATCAATATCCCTTATACGCATTTCCAGTCTTTTGATCTCGTCCTCGATATGCTGTGCCTGTTCATTTAATTCAGGCACCTCCGAACCCTTAAGCAGCTCCTCCAGTTCTTGGGCTTTCACTGTGAGCCCGGTAATCTCGCTCTCTATTGCCTGTTTATCATCATCTATACTTTCCATCTCAATACGAAGCTTACCTTTACCTTCTTCTTTTTCTTTAAGTTCAACTTCTTTCTGGGTGATAAGACTGGTGAGCCTCTCACCCCGGCTGTTGATCTCTGAGATCTCCATTTGTTTTTTTGCAATATTTGTCTCAATATCCCTGATCTCTTTTTGTAGAGTAGATATATGTCTCTCGGTAGTATCTGTTTGATTGATAAGCGTACTGCGTCTTGACTCATACTCTGTGATCTGCTCTGCTAAACCAGTTATTTTATCCTCTTGTGAATCAGCAAATGACAGGACGCTTCTTGCACGACTGCCGCCTGTCATAGCTCCGCTCTTCTCTACCAGTTCACCCTCGAGTGTTACCATCCGCAGCCCACCCATTAATCGCCTGGCAGCATCCATATCTTCTACTACAAGTGTGTCCCTGAACACATAATGGAACACACGTTCGAATTTGTCTCCAAATTCAACCAGGTTTATTGCATAATCGATCACACCAACCATATCTGAAATGTCACGATAACCGGATGAACCTACTATCTTATTTAACGGTAAAAAAGTAGCCCTGCCATAGCGCCGGTTTTTAAGAAATTGAATAGCCCGGGCCCCGTCTTCGTCAGTATCCACAACAATACTTTGCATGCGCCCGCCTGCAGCAATTCCCAGTGCTGTTGCATATTTTTGATCAACCTTTCCAAGCTGTGCAATTGTACCATATATCCCCGGGAGTTCCCTGTACTCCCTGGCTTTTAATATTTTTTCAACCGCACCACTGTATCCGGAAATTTCCTTAGCAGCTCTGATCCTGGCCTGGGCTTTCATATACTGTTGCTGTAATTCCCGTAGTGTATCGTCTAAGTCCTTAAGTACTCCTTTTAATTGGGAGCGATTAGACTCCAGATCATCATTATCTTTTTCCAGTTCCTTGATCTGCTGCTCAAGTGCCTGCATTTCAAGGGTCGCATCTTCTCTATCATCATCAGCAGATTTTATTTTTGATCTTGATTGGGTAATCTCATCTTCAATATCCCTTATTTCAGCACTACGCCGCCTCATAGCATCCAGTATGCGGTCTTCATTGCGCATCAACTCGTTCTTGCGGTTGCGGGCATCTTCTAAGTCATTTTTTATTAAAGTCAGCTCATCGCGGGTCTGCACGAACTTTGAATCTACTTCGGCGATCTTTGAGCGCAGTACCAGCAGTCCGGTGCGCTGATCTTCCATTTCGCTATTGACACCTTCTTTATGAATATGCTCTTCCTGCACTTTTGAGACCAGCTCTGCTATCTTCTCTTTAATATTATCGATCTCGACCAGTCCTCTCCTGCGCTGGGAGTCTATATCAGTAATTTCTGATTCAGTAAGAGTAATAGTATTATTACCCAGCGATATCTCGCCTTTGATCTCCTCGATCTGTCGCTTGATAGATATCTGTTCATCCTCTCCCATCCTGGTGATCTGCCGGTTCATTTGTTCCAGTTCGGATTCAAGTTCACTCATCTTCTTTCTTTTTGATAAAAGAAGTGCTTCAAGGTCCGACCCTGCGTCTAATAAAGAATTGATATGTTGAATGATCTTTTCAAGTTCCTTGTTAGCATTGTTAAGCTTAGAATGCAGGACATATCCCTCAAACCGTGTCCTTTCCTCTATTAAGCCCTGATATTTTAGAGCCTGGTCCCGCTCTTTTTGTAGTTTATCACGCTGGATATCCACTTCTTCCAATATAATGTCTACTCGTTCAATACGCTCTCTGACAATCTCCAGTTCATTCATTGCCTGGTCTTTCTTATGATCGAATTCTGCCACACCAGCTATCTCATCAATGATCTTACGCCTCTCAGTAGGAGTCATTTCAGTGATCCGTGTAACATCTCCCTGCATAACCACATTATATCCTTCAGGTGTGATCCTGGCCTTGGCAAGATGAGTATGAATATCACCCAGAGTAACGGCCTTGTCATTAAAATAATAATAACTATAATATCCTGATTCAGTCTGCCGGATCTTCCTGGTAATATTCACTTCATCCAGATCAACAGGCATCTCGCGATCAGAGTTATCAAATCGTATAGTAACCCGGGCAAAATCAGGTTTTTTTGCATTATCCCCGTTATATATCAGGTCTGTTAGTTTCTCAGCCCGTAGTGTCCTTGAACTGGAAAGACCAAGACAAAAAAGGATTCCATCAACGATATTGGATTTACCACTTCCATTCGGACCTGAGATCGTAGTAAAACCGTCAAAGAAAGGTATTTTTATCTTCTTTCCAAATGATTTGAAATTCTGGAATTCAATTTCTTTTATATGCAACTAATACCTCTATACAAAGTTATTATAATATACCTCTAAAAAGATGACGAAAGTCTATTTTCGATTATTTATAATATATGATATATAATCTATTTTCTATATTCTATTACAACATCCTCATCTTCTCTGGCTTCTACAATGACCTTACCTTTACTACCTGGTTTTGACACCGGGTGGTCTGCAATAATTATATCACCTGTATCATCACGATCTGTATTAAAATTAGATCTGTTCTTTTTCCTATTATCCGGAGGAGTCTTGTTCTCATCACTATTGGCAATAATGAATGGCGTTTTTTTATTTTGTCTCTTCTCTTCCATAGACGGCTTCTCTGTATTGGTCTTTACTATATCATTATCTGTTTTCAGATGCTGATTCTTCAGATCCAGGATCACAGTCTTTTGATCAAGCAGTTCCTTCATGACACCGTTATAAGCAATATTCGTCTCTTTAATCTTTCTCTCAAGATAAGATATTCTTCTATCAAAGTCAAGGTCTTCTTTCATACCGTCTCGAAGTTCATCAATTATTGAATCCTTAAGAGAACTACGAAGTTCATTGATATCATTTTCTTTTGCAGCCAGTTGCTGCTCCAGACGTTCAAGTAGAATATCCCTATTTTCACTGATCATAGTATCCCCTCAATATTAAGCCTTATATATATATTATATGTGGGGCAGGTTAGTCAAATATTTTTTGGTAATTACGGAGATACTCTTTTTCTATCCCTTGGGAACAGCACTACATCTCTTATATTGTCTACATCCAGCATAGTCATCAGCAGTCTTTCCGCACCCAGTCCCCAACCGGAATGAGGCGGAATGCCATATCTGAATGCTTTTAAGTAGAATTCAAAACCATCCGGGTTTAGCCCCTGGTCCTGAATGCGCTTACGCAACAGATCATAGTCATGTATTCGCTGTGCACCTGAGGACAATTCCATTCTGGGATGCATAAGATCAAAAGCTTTGGTAATAACAGGTTCATCCTCATACGGTTGAGTATAATAGGGCTTTATCTCTGTAGGCCAGTCCTTAATAAAGTAGTGTGCACCTATAACCTCACCTATAACCTTTTCAGCATTGGTTGACAGGTCATCGCCCCATTCCAGCAGTTCTTTAGAATGCTCGTTATTAACCTCAATTGCCTCATCATAAGTTAGACGCTTAAATGGTAATTCAGGGATATTTAACTCTATACCCAGAGTGTTAAGACTTGAGGCCGCATCCTCTGATACTGTTAAGTATACATGAGCTACCAGCCGTTCCAGTACCTGCATTACATCCTCATGATCAACAAAACTGGCTTCAACATCTATACTGGTAGCTTCATTAAGATGTCTGCGAGTATCGTGTTCTTCTGCCCTGAAAATAGCTCCAATCTCAAATACACGATCCATGCCCCCGCTCATCATGATCTGCTTAAAGAGCTGCGGACTTTGATTTAAGAAAGCCTCTGTATCAAAATATGTGATAGGGAACAGAGCTGTTCCTCCTTCTGTGGCAGTCGCTACTACCTTGGGCGTGGTTATCTCAATAAACCCTTCCTGTTCTAAAAACCCTCTTACTGCAGAAAGCATATGATGTCTAATGCGAAATACTGCCTGTGTCTTCGGACGGCGTACATCCATGAACCGGTTATCCAGCCTGGTGTCGAGTTCCGCATCTACTTTACCAGTAGTATCCATGGGAAGTGGAGATTGTGCAGGATTGAGTATATCAATCTGTGTAGGTATAAGCTCGTAACCGTTTGGTGCTTTTGGTTCTTTTTTAACCACACCTTCTATGGTGATCACTGATTCACGACTTAAGGATTTGGCAATTTGCAGGACATCAGGATCAATGGTCTTTTTAAATAATGTTACCTGGGTTAAGCCTTCCCGATCTCTAAGTATCAAGAACATGATACCTCCCAGGTCGCGTATCTCATGGACCCAGCCTGCAAGACGTGCAGTCTGTGTATCCATTTGGGGTGTTATTTGAGTTGTGTAATGAGTTCGTCTGAATTCCATGGACTCACCTTGAGTATGGTGTTATGTTTGAACATTAAATGATTCAAGTTTATTCTGATGTGGTTCTTGTAATATTAATCTACGCTTCGCTGGAAAGAGTCTGGAATACAATGTTATACTAAACCGTATCTATTTTTGTAATTTTTTGCCACCGATTAAGGAGGGAGCAGTTACCCGTTCCCTCCTTAATCGGCGGCAGTTATATAGAATTCCAAATTACACTTGCAGAGTAGTATATATATAATTAAAATTAATTTATTTGTGTATAATGGCACTATCCTAAAAACCAGTTATTTCAATAGAGGATTATTAAATCCGTGTCTGAAAAATAACTGGAAAATGATAGTGTGTCGTGTATAATAACAGGGTGAAATAAATTGAATATATTGATAACAGGCGGCGCCGGTTTTATTGGGTCACACCTGGCTGACCATTTCTCTAAGGAAAATAAAGTATTTATACTGGACAATTTTAGTACCGGGAAACTACAAAATATCGATCAGGATAGATGCATTACAATAAAAGGTGATATCCGCAATAAAGAACTTCTGGATAGCATTATGCAGGACATGGACTATGTCTTTCATGAAGCTGCCCTGATATCAGTTCCTCTTAGTATGAAAGACCCATATGGTACTATTAAGGTCAATACTCTGGGAACATTGAATGTACTGGAATCAGCCAAAGACGCAGGTGTAAAAAAGGTGATAATTGCATCATCTGCAGCCGTTTACGGAAATGATCCGGTCTTGCCTAAACATGAGGGTATGGCACCGGTTCCCGAATCACCATATGCTGTTACTAAAATTGATTGTGAATACCTGGCCCGGATTTTTTTTAATTATCACGGTCTCTCCACTGCAGTGTTACGGTACTTCAATGTTTACGGGCCCAGGCAGGACCCTAATTCACCATATGCTTCTGCCATACCGATATTTATTAAAAAAGCACTTTTAGGAGAAGATATTATTATTTACGGGGATGGAGACCAGACTCGTGATTTTATTTATGTAAGCGATATTGTGCATGCAAATGAAGTAATGATGACACACGGGGATGGTGGTGTATTTAATGCAGCCTCCGGATTATCTATTACTATTAATCAAGTTGTTAAGATAATTCTTGAAATAACAGGGTCCCGATCCAATGTGATCCATGCGGACGTCAGAGAAGGAGATGTCAGGTTCTCATCTGCTGATATTACGATAATCTCGCAGTGGTGGAAGACAGAGGTAGATATACAAAATGGTCTTATCAGTTTGATTGATCATATGAAGGGGAATTGTTAGTGAGCATTTTGTATTGCAGCAGCTATGGTCAAAACATCATCTTCAGTTAGTCCTGGGTGAACAGGTAGTGAGAGTACTTCACTTGCTGCCCTTTGCGCAACAGGGATTGTAGAAGTATATCCGAGGGTTTGATAAAAGGGCTGCTTGGGTATTGGTACAGGATAATATACACCAGTACCGATCCCTTTCTCTGTCAGATGTACACGCAATTCATCCCTGGTAATTGGGAATTGCCTAGTCACCCGGATGGTATATTGATGAAAAACATGAATATTATTTTCTGATGTCGAAGGTGTTATTATTCCATCAATTCCTTGTAGCAGCTTATTTAATACACGGGCATTTTCCTGCCTGGCCTTATTGAACCCATCAAGCTTTTTCAACTGTTCAATTCCTATTGCAGCCGCAATATCTGTCATTCTCAGGTTATCTCCGAATATCTCATGAATATATTGTTCATTCGAACCATGATTTCGTATCATCTTGATCTTATCAGCAACTGTTTTATCGTTAGTTGTTACCATCCCTCCCTCACTTGTGGTCATATTCTTTGTGGGATAAAAGCTAAATGTACCTGTTGAGATAGCTCCTGCTTTACGTCCGTGATATACAGCACCGTGAGCCTGGCAGGCATCCTCGATCACAGATATATCACGATCATCTGCGATCTTCATGATTTCATCCATTCGGGCAGGATGCCCATAAAGGTGGACTGGTATAATAGCCCTGGTCTTCGGAGTGATATTTTCAAGTATTGAATCCGGCGAGATATTGAAACTATCATCTACAATATCAGCAAATACCGGTACGGCCCCTACTGCCAGTATCATATTGGCTGTCGCAATAAAGGAAAATGGTGTTGTTATCACCTCATCTCCCTTTCCAATGTTATGTGCGAGGAGTGAGGTATAAAGTGCAGAAGTCCCGGAATTTACTGCTACAGCATAATCTGTGCCTATATATTCGGCAAATTCATGTTCAAATTGACCGACTTTCGGCCCCTGGGCAATTATCCCTGATTTTAATACTTCATTAACTGCACTTATCTCTTTATGCCCTATTAACGGTTTAGCGATATGGATCATGGTATTGATTTCCCTAAATATTAAATATTATTCACTGTTCTTAATCCTTCCGGGAGATCTGCAATCCTTGCCGGGACTCCTATTGCCATTTTCCATGCAGGGACATCCCTGGTCACAAGGGCACCTGCTGCTACCATTGCACCTTCTTTAATCTCTATTCCGGGTAAGATAGTAGCATTTGCACCAATAGACACATTGGAACATATATTAGGGCCATGTAACCCGGTATCTCTTCGAATAGGATATTTATCATTTGTACATACAGTACAGGGCCCAATAAAAACATTGTCACCTATGTTCGTATTAGTAGGTATATATGCACGGCTTTGAATACTGACATTGTTGCCTATTGTGACATTTCCGTCAATTATCGTATTGGTCCCGATCAGTACATTGCTGCCGATTTCAGTATCTTCGCGTATCAGTGCATTATGTCCGGTCTGACATCCGTCTTTTGTCTTGACCCTGCAATAAATAGCAGTATTGGATCTAATCACACAATTTTTTCCTAATACAGTGCCCTGATATTCATATTCTTCAACTGACAGGTTCCGGGCAAATATTTCCTTGAGCAGTGTTCTGTCAGGGTAACCTAGCATAACATTCTCAAGTATGATACTGCCATCCCCTATCTTCGTCTGGCCATAGATCTTTGCTGAATTATGAAGCCGGATGTTTAAAATATTATTATTATTTGAAATTTCTGACATTGATTATTATAAAATATGCTAAACAAACTATATAAAGGTTTAAATGCCCATAAGACGATAGTGATTAATAATGTCAAAATTTGATGATCCAAAGAAAACAATTAAGATCGAGAATGTGGTTGCTTCGACAGCCATTGGCACAACACTCGACCTTCCTAAGATCACTGCACAGTTAGAGGGGGCTGACTATAATAAAGCACGGTTCCCGGGTGTAGTATATAGAACAAAAAACCCAAAAACGGCTGCTCTTATTTTCGGAAGCGGCAAGATCGTATGTACTGGAGCAAAAAGTATAGACGACGTCCATAACGGTCTGAAAAAGGTATTTAATGAACTACGGGATATGGGTATTGAAGTCATGGACGACCCGGTTATCATTGTCCAGAATATCGTGGCATCTGCTGATCTGGGCACTGTGCTCAATCTGAATGCTATTGCTATTGGGCTGGGACTTGAAAATATTGAATATGAGCCAGAGCAGTTCCCTGGATTGGTATACAGGCTCGCAGTACCGAAAGTAGTAATGCTTCTATTCGGTTCAGGCAAACTTGTGGTCACTGGTGGAAAGAAGACCGACGATGCAGGTGCGGCAGTAGATAAGATTGTTGAAGAACTGGACGGTCTGGGACTGATTTGAATAAAAACTCATTTTTTCCAATAACAGATCATCATATGCATTTGGACCCCCGGTGCCAGGGGGTTGAAGCTGCACGAGCATTTCAGCGCGCTGGCGGCACACATATATTCCTGGTTTCAAAACCTTCATGGACCATTGGTGTTACTATTAATCATCCTGATGATTACCGTAAGGTATTTGATGAAACTGTTAAGATGGCTAATGATGTGGCACAAGTGGGTGTTACTGCCTTTCCTGTACTGGGAGTCCATCCCGCTGCAATTACCAATATGTATGACAGAGTAGGACTAAAGAGAACTATAGAACTGATGAAAGCAGGACTGGAGATAGCAGCTACATATGTAAAAGAAGGTCTGGCCGTAGGATTGAAATCAGGCCGACCTCATTATGATGTTGAGACTGGTATATGGGATGCATCCAATGAGATATTATCATATGCTATGGTACTGACTAAAGAAGCGGGATGTGCTCTTCAGTTGCATACTGAGAGCGCTACACAAGAAGGTATTAAAGAGATTGCTGATATGGCAAAGGCAGTTGGTCTAGCTCCGCAAAAGGTAGTGAAACATTTTTCATCACCTATGATAAAAGAATTTGCGGATTGCGGGTTGTGGCCAGGAGTATTGACTGGTAAAGGTATGATCGAAGAAGCACTTCTTCAGGGTGATAGGTTCGTGATGGAGACAGATTATATAGATGACCCCCAGCGTCCGGGTTCGGTATTAGGTCCTAAAACCGTACCTCGTAAGAGTCTTGCACTATCTAAACAGTGGGGTTCGGAAGTATTTTGGAAGATCCACAAGGATAATCCACAGAAGATATATGATGTTGAGATAGAACTTACCACAACCTACATATAGAAGTTCAAACATACGCAAATCGAATTGCGATACCAACAATAATATATATAATAATTATAAAATAATGATGATAATATTAATAATAATTGGAGAATAAATATGGCAGCACAATTAGGCGGTCAGCCAATTCTGATCCTTAAAGAAGGTACACAACGGACAACGGGTAATGAAGCAAAAAAAGGCAATATTATGGCTGCTAAGGTAGTAGCTGCGGCGATACGTACTACCCTGGGTCCCAGAGGAATGGACAAGATGCTGGCAAATTCAGCCGGCCAGGTAACAATTACCAATGATGGAGCCACAATTCTTGATGAGATGGATATCAAACATCCGGCAGCCAAGATGATAGTAGAGGTAGCCAAGACACAGGACGATGAAGTTGGTGACGGTACAACTACTGCTGCTGTACTGGCAGGTGAACTACTGGCTAAGGCTGAAGAATTGATGGAATTGAATATCCATTGTACTACCATTTCTTCAGGTTACAAGATGGCTGCAAATAAAGCTCATGAAATACTTGATGATATCTATATCAAGGTCAGTGAAGATGATGATGAAACACTTATCAGGATCGCTGATACTGCATTATCAGGAAAAGGTGCGGAATCAGAAAAGAATGTACTGGCACCTTTAATAGTCAAAGCAGTCAAAGCTATTGCACAAACCGAACCTGACGGGAAAAGAATAGTGGATATTAAGGATATTCTAATAGAGCGTAGAGTAGAAGGCAGTATTAATGATACTGATATGGTGAATGGATTGATCATTGATAGAACACGTACTCATGAGAGTATGCCCACCAGGGTTGAAAATCCAAAGATCGCTCTTTTAGCTACTCCTATTGAAGTAAGAACAATGGAATTTAAAAGTGAGATATCTTTTACTTCTATTAATCAGCGCAGGTCCTTTATAGACAGTGAAGAACAGATGATCAAAGAAGTAGTGGACAAGGTAATAAATAGTGGTGCTACTGCTGTATTTTGCCAGAAGGGTGTGGATGATCTGGCCCGCCATTATCTTGCTAAGGCAGGTATTTTCGTTATCCATAGGGTTAAAAAAAAGGAACTTAAACTGCTGGCTGAATCTACTAAAGCCAAAATAATCACCAACCTGGATGAACTGACCCCTGATGATCTGGGTACGGCTGGCGTTGTGGAAGAGGTCATGGTTGGTAATGGTGAAATGATATTTATCCGTGATTGTCCTCATTCTAATATTATTTCTATAATCTTACGAGGCGGTACTGAACAGGTAGTAGCAAGTCTGGCACGTGCGGTACATGATGCTTTACGTGTAGTTGGTGTGGTTATAGAGGATGGTCGTGTGGTAGCTGGTGGCGGCTCTCCCGAAATAGAACTGGCACTGCGCTTAAGAGAATATGCTGATTCTATTGAAGGCAGGGAGCAACTGGCAGTGAATAAATTCGCAGAAGCTGTTGAGATAATTCCAATCACACTGGCAGAGAACAGTGGTCTAGATGCTATTGATAAACTGGTAGAATTAAGGAGCAGACATGAGGCAGGCGAGAAATATGCAGGTCTTGATATTTTTGCCAATAAAGTAGTGGATATGAAAGCCGCTGGCGTTGTGGAACCATTGAAGGTAAAACTCCAGGCAATTGATTCGGCCTCAGAAGCAGCCAGTATGATACTGCGTATTGATGATATGATCTCGGCATCCAAGGGTTCGGGAGAGAAAGTAGCTCCTGGGTTGAAAGATTTCGAAATGTAGGATGTAAGCTCGATTCTGTCCATCGTCTGATGGTCAATGACTTTTCCAGCGGGCCGGGTCAGCGGTATCTTATCTAGCAATTTGCTCGCTTATAGCGCCCATAATGCAGCAGTATCATATTTCACCGCTTACCGGGTCCTTAACCCCGAAAATGTCGCTCTCGTACATCCAGTTACAAATCCTTAAATTCTGTAATTGCTAATCCAAGGGCAAGCTCTTGTATCTTTTTGAAATAGACATATTATTCCTTGGATTCACGAAGTTTGTGCTAACATTTAAATATAGGATACTCCCAAGTAGTCTACTATGAAGTATCCAAAGTTTATAAACAGGGAACAGGAATTGACAGCACTAAAAGAGCGGTTCAGCACAAAAGGTGCGGAATTTATAGTTGTATACGGGAGAAGACGGATTGGAAAAAGCACGCTTTTACAGAAGTTCATGGAAGATGCTGATGGAATTTACTTTTTTTGCAGAATTGAATCCCAGAAAGAGATGCTCGAACGATTCTCTTCACAGCTTGCAGAACAGATGGATATGGAATACATCAAAGAAGCACCTTTTACAACATGGGACTCGCTTTTGGATTTTTTTATCAGGAACAGAACCGAAAATTTCGCGATTGTCTTCGATGAATTTCCCTATGCGGTCAGTGCAAATCCATCACTGCCTTCGATAGTTCAGGATTATTGGGATAAAAAACTCAAAAAAACAAATCTGAAAATCATAATCTGTGGCTCCTCGATCAGCATGATGGAATCACTTCTTGGATATAAATCCCCGTTATACGGGAGAAGAACCGCACAGATAAACATTGTTCAGATGGATTTTAAAAATTCATGCAAATTCATGGAGATGTACTCATTTGAAGAAAAAATAACCACATATTCAATCTGTGGAGGAACACCTGCATACCTTATTGAGTTCGGTGATGCTCCCATTGGCAAATGCATTGAAGACAGAATATTCCAAAAAGATGCTTTTATGTATAACGAAGTACCGTTTCTTCTGCGTGAGGAGTTGAAAGAACCCCGAATCTATTTCAGCATACTGAATGCAATCTCTATCGGTAAAACAATACTATCTGAGATCATAAACCATACCGGTTATGAAAAGGGTATAATAACCAAATATTTATCAGTACTGTCTGATCTGAAACTCGTCAAGAGGCATATACCGGTTACTGAAAACGTAAAATCGAGAAAGGGCATCTATGTAATAGAAGATAATTTTTTTGTGTTCTGGTTTAAATATGTATTTAATAATATGGAAATGATAGAAAAGAATCTATCTTCCGAACTTGTAAAATCCATTATGGAATATAATAACAAAATGTGCTCACGTGTATTCGAGAAGATATGCATTGAATTTCTGTTAATGAAAAAACCATTCAATTTCACCGGGATTGGCTCATGGTGGCATAAGGGTAATGAAATCGATATAGTTGCTATAAATGACATCACAAAAGAAATATTATTTTGTGAATGTATATACACAAACAAAAAAGTTAATACTGATATCTATCTGAACCTCAGAAATAAAATTAGATATGTAAAATGGGGAGGTTCAGAACGTAAGGAGATTTATTGTCTGATATCAAAATCAGGATTCACGCAAAGCATGAAAAAACTTGCTGCAAGAGATGATGTGCTGCTCTTCGACCTGAAAGACCTTGAAAATATATTTATCGAAGAAGTGTAGATTTACCTCCTCCAATCACTCTCCCGTCGCCTGCCACCCTCCACTCACCTGCGCTGCCCTTCCTACACATGACCGAACCCCATCCCTGGCGCTGTTTTTTGACTGTTATTGCATGTCCGGATGTATTGGAAGAAAGTAAAGGCGTGTTATATCTACCGTTTGTGTTTATTTCAGTGTTATGATCAGCTTTATAAAAGCCAGTATTTCTATTGTGAATTTAACATAATTCAAATTATGATAATTCATCTTATGTTAATAAAAAAAAATTATATTGTATTTGATGGAAAAATCTGATCATGTAATAAGCAGCAATAAGGTTTGCAAAGGACCACAGCGTATATATCTTTACACTTAATGATCTGGTGCCTCCAAACGATAACGGGATAATTCGATGATTGTACTACTGTTCTATTTTTGAACTACGAATTATTTAAACGTGTATATCTATTTTTTATTTAGACTTTTAATAGGAGGTCCAGGAAATTAATAGAAATATACTAATAAAAATGTTAATGATAACAAGATAAGCACGGAAATGTCTGGTATTTTGGTGAAGACTCAAAAGAAATGCTTGATGGTAAGATCATAAATCATGCCGGTAGCTGGGAAGCTGGTGTTGATGGAGCAAAACCAGGAATAATAATGAAAGCAAACCCTGTTGTTGGAGAAATTTACCAACAAGAATTCTATAAAGGCGTGGCTGAAGATATGGCAGAAATTCTAGCGCTTGGAGAATCTGTACAAGTACCTGCTGGAAATTATAAAGGTTGTTTAAAAACACTTGACTATACCCCACTTGAGCCGGGTGTTGTAGAACACAAGTATTATTGTGAGGATGTTGGAGGATCAGTCCTTGAAATCAAGCCGGATAGTGGAGAAAAACTAGAATTAGTAAGCATTGAAATCTTAAGATAAGGTTTCAATTTTTTTCTTTTTACTAAGGTGATGATGTATGAACAATAAAATTAAAATATTATTTTTTATAATTTTGATATTTTTAATATTTTGTCCTAATTCACTGGCTGATATAGAAGTAGATTATTTGGATTCTAATTCAGGAATTGAATTAGAAAAAATTATAATACTAAGTAGCAGTCTACTGGCAACTGCCCTTTTTATTATCAGTTTCATTGCTTATAGAAGAGATGGAAGAAAAAGGTTATTATTTGTAACTGCCGCCTTCTTTTTGTTTGCAGTAAAAGGGTTCCTGAGTGCTTCTGATCTCTTCTTTTTGGAGAGAAACTGGGTGGATCCGGTAGCTAGCTTTCTTGATTTTGCAATCCTCTTGTGTTTCTTTTTTGGAATATTGAAAAAGTAAAGGTGCAGATATGCCTGCTAATTCTATTAATGAAAAGGAAAGGATACTTGAATTAGATGTCAGGAGAAAAATATATAATCTTGTTCAACAATATGCAGGCTGTCATTTTCGAGAGATCGAACGAAAGAGTGGATTGTCTACCGGATCTGTAAAATATCATCTTGATTATTTGGCCAAACATAATTTGATTAAACGAGAAAAGGAAGGAAATAATCTGCGTTATTTTCCTAATAATCTTAAACTACAAAACACTAAATTACTAGGATTGCTGAGACAAAAAAGTGTTAGAAATATTTTACTCCATATTTTGATAAATGAAAATTGCAATCACGAACACATTGTTGAGTCTGTTTCTTTATCACCCTCAACAGTCTCATGGCATTTAAAAAAATTAGAAAACAATAATATTATTAGATCTATTAAAGAAGGGAGATATAAAAGGTATAATATCAAGATGGAAAAAGAGGAGATTATCAGGTTGTTGATAATTTATAAGGAAAGCTTTTTGGATACGTTAGTAGATAGGGTAATTGAAATGTGGGAATAGGATCAGAACAAAATCCTCGCTAGCGCTCGGATTTTTTTGACTGAAGCTTCGGAGAAGCTGAAGATTAGAAAATGTGAACGGAGTGAGCATTTTCGATATATCAAGTTATACTTGATATACTATAAAAAGACAAATATTTACTTCCACAAAGCTGATGTATCTGGTGTAATTTCTCCCTGTCAAGTAAATGGAGATAATCAATTACCCTATTTTTAAATGTCATTGTCACCAGAAAATAATTAAAAAGTATCATCTAACAGGCTTACCCACAAATCGAACAATCACCAGGCTTATTTCAAATGCCACGAAAGATATGAATTCAGCAATAGAATATGTGGCAACCACTCCGGAAGATGCAGCATTCTGGTACAGGTTTAGGATAATTAAAATATTGTGAAATTTCACTTCACCTTTGACAGTTGCTTAACTACCTGTCCACTTTTAGGGGTGCACTTCAATTAAACCTTTTATTATAACAACTCAACAAATTCTTCAACTGTTAAACCCGCATCCTTTATAATGCTTCTGAGCGTTCCTTTCTTCACAACTTGATGAACGGGTACTATAACACGAACTTGGTGATACTCTTCCTTACGGAGCGTAACATGACTGCCTTTTTGATGATGAATATAAAAACCTGCCTTTCCTAATGCTTTAATCACTTGTTTTCCAGAAACAACAGGCAATTTTGTCATACAGTAACTTCCATGATCTCAAGTCTTGGCTCAGTTGAAACTGATAAATTATCCTTTTCCAAGCTCTCTAAATAGCACTCTATTGCTTCTTTGATGTTTTTCAACGCATCTTCTATCGTATCACCTTGGGAATGGCATCCTGGTAATGAAGGGCAGCTTACATTGTATCCCTCATCTTCTAAATCCTCTCCAATAATTACTTTGAACTTCATTTTCTAACTTCCTTAAATGTATATTTCCTCAATCTGTTAAAAAGAATTCGCAAAAAAAATGTTCAAAGCTATGGCGTCAATCTAACTTCTGTGTCAATAAAATTAGACAGCCACATGTTAACATTCTCATCCGACACGTCATTAAACTCATCCTCAACAAGTACAACAAATCCCCGAAGCATTTCGAGTCTTTTCACATCAGATTTAATTAAGGGACATTGTGGAAAAAATCTTCCACGTCACTAAAAATAGCTTTAACACGATCTTCATTTCCAAGATTAGATAAAACAGCAAGAAGAGCGTCATATTTCGTCATTTCTTTAGTCGTCTTACTCTTTCCTGTATGCCTTCGAATATGCATTCTACTCCACCGAAGGTTCAACTCCTCAAGTGCATTATGCTTAACTATATCCAAAATATCTCCTTCGTTAGTCAGATGGAGTTTTGTAGGGTGGGATGCCCTCTGCCTGGCTATATGCGCGAATTTTGGGCTGGCCTTCGTTTGATCTGAGGGCTACCGCCGGTGGGGGTCGGGGTTAAAATTTTATACTTGATTTTTAGAATTTTTTCCAAAAAAACCTATTCTCATCTAACAGGCTTACCCACAAATCGAACAATCACCAGGCTTACCCACAAATCGAACAATCACCAGGCTTATTTCAAACAACATGATCAGTGGCACAGCAATAATGATCTGGCTGAAAACATCGGGCGGTGTTATCAAAGCTGATAGTATCAATAGTCCGATATATACATGAAACCTATAATGTACCAGTAAATCCCGTTCCACTAACCTGCTACGGACCAGAATAATGATAAACAAGGGTAATTCAAATACCAGCCCGAAGATAACTGTGGTCAATGCCACGAAAGATATGAATTCAGCAATAGAATATGTGGCAACCACTCCGGAAGATGCAGCATTCTGGTACAGGAAATCGATAAATGACGGGAGCATCAAATAATATGCATATCCAGCCCCCAGCAGGAAAAAAACAATAGCGCCAGACAGATAAGAAATATTGATGACCTGGATATAAAGATCTTCCTGTTTGTTCTCGTTTTTATTGCTGAATAAATATAATATAATACCAGCGGTATGATAAGTAGCACACCTATAATAAGTGCAATCTTCATTTTAAGGAAAATAACTTCCAGAGGCGATAGAAATATAACAGAAGCACCTTCTGGTAATACATTATTGTTTATATTATTGATCAGTCTGCCTGTTAATGGAAAGGATACGAAGATACCTAAAATCAGGATTAATGCAAGTATTATCAATTTCTTTCTTAACGTTACCAGTACAATACTTAGATCCTCATACGCCATAAGGAGATCACATGTTCCAATGAACTGATATCATATAAAATAGTATCAAATTGTAGTCAAGAAGTATTTTAAGAGCAATATATAATTTATCTTGCTTTTATTGTAGCTTTGCATTTTATGATAATAGTACAATGGTGGTATCATGTTCAAAAAATATGATCAGAATCAACAATTTTTATTTCCCGTAAGCTTAGAAAGTTTTATTCCAGAAGACCATATTGCCAGAATTCTTAACGACATAATAGAGGGAATCGACATAACTGGTATTGAATCTACATATTCTAAAAATGGTTGTCCGGCTTATCATCCACTACTTCTTATGAAAATATTGCTATATGGCTATACTATTAACATTCGAAGCTCAAGAGACATTCACAGTATGACGTATACTGATACTGCTTTTGTGTATCTTGCTGCCATGCAACATCCCGATTTTCGAACAATTTGTCGATTTCGTTCAACCCACCTTGATTCAATCAGAGATGTGTTTTCACAAGTTGTCACAATTTGCAAAAAAATGGGCATGCTAGGTGCTGGAAAGATATCACTTGACGGAACCAAAATAAAAGCAAGTGCTTCTGTGAAGCAAAGCAAAGATGCCGATGCTCTTAATAAGGAAATAGATCGAATATTCAAAGAAAGTATTGAAATCGATGAAGCAGAAGATGAAATGTATGGTGAATCATCACCATATCAAATACCAAAAGAATTAGCAAACAAGAAGAGAAGATTGGAAACGATTCAGAAGGCAAAAGAGAAACTTGAAGAAGAAGAAGACCTTGATAAAATAAACGTTACCGACAATGATGCAAAAATTATGAAACACAAGGATGGCTCAAAAAAACCATCGTATAATGGCCAAATTGCTGTGGATGATAAAGAACAGGTGATTGTTGCAGCCGATCTCGTTGATGAGCAAAATGACGTACATCAAGTTAAACCAATGATACGCCATATCTGGGCTACAATGGGTATTAAACCAACAATATTGGTGGCAGATGCAGGATATTCTTCCTATGACAATCTTGATTTTTTATAGTATATAAAGTATATAATTTCATACCAACAATTCAAAAATTATTAGTTATCTCAATACTTCATTACTCTGGTGCAATGCGACATCCTTTCATCCGGAACATTTCACAACAATAATTCGACTATCACAGTTAAATCTATATTTGCAGATAATAACAATTGGGATGCATTTCAACTTTTTTGAAAAAGCCAATCTCCGAGATGTCGAAATCAATGAAGTTACTAAAATGATGACCTGCAAGGATGCAGATCGTGGCTTCTTTACCTATTACTGTGAAAACTGTGGTACAGAAAAAACTGTTCATTTTGGATGTAACAGTCGTATCTGTACAAATTGCGGTAAGAATCACACTGATAAATGGGCAAACTCTTTAAGAAAAGCATTGTTCAATGTTCCCCATCGACATGCCGTTCTTACAATTCCTGATGTTT
>JAIOQW010000336.1 GCA_021108405.1 Methanosarcinales archaeon | reverse complement strand
TGATTATGGTTTAAAAATCTTCGGATTGGTATTTCTGATAATAGGGGCTGTCTTCTTACTTATTATTATTATGGGATTGGGGATATACCGTTACTTAAGATCGAAATCAAAAACGGTGCTGGAAAAATCTGTTTCTGTTAAGCCTGCTGAACCCGAATACCAGGGTGTTGGAATAAGGTTTATGGCAACTATAATTGATCTTACAATTATTTTTGTGATTACAATTTTAGCGTATACCTTTTTGCTGATCCCTTATATGAATCAGTCTCAGAAAACTGGCGCGCTGTATTCTACTGTATTATTTATATCCACTTCATTTCTGCTGGTCTTTCCGTTCTTGTATTATATAATTCTGGAGGGATGGAAAGGAGCAACTGCAGGAAAAATGATATGCCAGATACGCGTCGTAAAAGAAGATTGTAGCCAGTGTGATATTAAATCTTCAATTATCCGCAACCTATTCAGATTAATTGATGGCAATTTTGGATATCTTGTAGGTGCGATAATCATCTGGAGTTCAGATAAAAAACAACGTTTGGGGGATATCATTGCCAAGACCGTAGTCATAAAGAAATAAGTTCTCTGATTGTACTGCCGTTAGGTAAGAAATGATGTATTTAAGTTTCAGAACTGAAGAAATTAAATAAGTTTGTCGGAATTTGAGAAGGGCTGAATAGTTACTAATTTTTTATTAAAATTAATGTCTGCCCATTTGAGATTTAAGATATCTGATATCCTGCCGCCGGTCTCCCACATCAGACCGCAAAGTAACTGATCTTTCCCTGATAGTGAATAATAGATTTTTTAAACTCTTCATACATTATATACATTGGCAAATCCATTTCGGTTCTTACCTGACTATTAGCTTTAGAGTATTCGATAATGTTAGTCATATTAATCCACCGGCATAATAATATCTATCAATTCAATTACAGTCATTGTTATTCCTCCTCAGCTCTCGATATTCATTTCGTATCAGGTTTCGGATTATCTCAGATTTTGATGCTCCGTTAGCATTTGCAATCTCATCAAGTTTGATATAGTCAGTCTCAGAAAGTAGAAAACATTTTAACAGGGGATAGTGTGTTTTCTTTTTCTTATCCATCACTTAATACCTCTTGTTGTATTGCTATCCAAGAGGTCGGTGGGCATTATCTCTAACTGTAAGAATTGTGTCACACGTCACTTTTTTAATATCAACTCCATATATTTATATTGTAAATTGAAAAAAATTTGCTTGAAGTTATTTTATTTTATAAATTATTTATTTTCATCACATCAGATATGTAAATAAATTAGGGGGCATTGAATTATATAATTGGACTTATTTATTTATCGAAAAACTTAAGTATATCTATTTTCAAATTTTATATTACATGGTATTCGATTATATTCTAAATTAAAGGATTATCGATGTGTGAACCTCTACAAGTAAATTATTGAAAAAAAATGTCTATCAAATGATAGAATAGAAACCGTATATAGTATGGTCAGGTATAGGAGATGGATTAATGAACAATGAATTTATAAAACCTCCGGCAGAAGAACTAACAGATTTACCCGTACCCTTAGAAGTAGCCAAAGCCAGAGCAGCCAAAGTAGCAGATAAAGCAGCAGCCAAAGCCAAAGCAGCAAGAAAAGGAAAAACCGTTTTAATAATAAATGGTGACAATGATATACATTTCGAAGACGATCAGAGCGTGCTTGTGTTCATGTCGGCATTTCAGAACATGGGAGATGAAGTGAGAGTTGAACAAGCAAAGGATACATCATATTCAACATGGAGCAGTTATGATATTGTAGTCTGGAGCTGCGGGGATGATTATTCTGCCATAGGTGATGTTAACAGCAAGCAGATGCTTATTGATTATGTAGCTCAAGGAGGGCGTCTGATACTTGAGGGTGGAAATATTGCGGGATGGATCAGGGAAACAGGAATAACAATCGTAGATCGCGAATTTCAAGAAAAGGTGCTTCATGCAGAAAGAAATTGTGGGGGATACTCTTGTTGGGTATATCACGATGTTGGCGATTTGAAATTAGAAAATACGCATCCAATTGCGACCACACCCAATATTCTTCCTGAAACCATTGGCTTCACGCCAACTGAACTCGGTGATAAGTCAGGAGATGCAAACGCAGTCAGGATTTTACCAGATGCCACAGGTATATATAACTGGTCTCATGTTGCCTACGAAGGTAACCTTGTAAAAGAGAGTATAGCAAGTATCTCATACGGGCTAATAACATATGAATCGGAAAATGGCGGTCGAATAGTTTACTTCGCCTTTGATATAGATGACATTGACGAACCTGACATACAGCAAAAATTAATACAAAACTCATTAAATTGGCTTAGAACAACTTCAAATCCTTCCGCATTAATAATAAGTAGCAAGGGACAGTTGATTGATAAATACGGAGAAGATGCATTTAATCAGATTGAACAAAAAATTAATGGTTACATACAAGCTTTAAGTAATGTTGGTTTTACTGGATATCTGATATATGTGGATGATGAAAACTGTTTATCTCCATATGAGTTAAATCCTGTTGATCCGAAAGATGCTACCAAAATAAAAGAATTGATCGACGATCTGGATAAAAAACTTGTCCCAAATAACTTTTTAATCTTGGGTGGGCATTCTATAATTCCATTCCATATTATAGATAATCCGTGTGGAGATGATGGTGATACCCAGGTATACTCTGACAATCCTTATACTTCCAGAGATGAGGATATTCTCATACCCGAACGCGCATTGGGAAGGTTGCCTGATGACAGTTCTACGAATGCCTCATTTTTAATTTCTTTATTGGAAGCAATCACATCCAGGATTAAAAGGGCAAAGAAATCTTCTTTTGGTATATCTGCGAAGGTCTGGAGATGGGCGTCTGAGTCTGTTTATGATGCAATAAAATCTGGTCAAGAATTAAAATTGTCACCACCTGTCCTCAGTAACAACCTGCAAATAGACTGGATCAATGATAAAGGATATTTTTATTTTAATGTTCATGGTTCGGAAGAAACCCCTAATTGGTATGGGCAAGAGGGTTCAAGATATCCCGTTGCATTTAGTCCGGACAACTTAGCTAATGCGAATGTCGAAAATGCAGTTATTTGCACCGAGGCTTGCTACGGGGCAAATATTATTAACAAGAGTGTGGATGAAGCTATCTCGCTGAAGTTCTTGGAAAAAAAGGCAGCTTGTTTTGTGGGTTCAACTAAGATTGCTTATGGACCGTTATCACCGCCCAGTACCGATGCAGATCTTATTGTGTTGAAATTCTATGAACATATCAAAGAAGGCCTCACTTTTGGAGAGGCTTTTATTAGGGCTAAACAAGACTTTGCACTTGAGACTATTCGCATGTATGGTTATCTTGATGCAACTGGTAAAAAGACGTTATTAGAATTTGTGATGTTTGCCGACCCGCTATTAAAATTGGAGGAGATAGAATGACTTTAACATCAGAACAACTGAAAAAAATAGCAACAGAACACATCAAAAAGGAATCTCCAGAATTGAAAGATGTGGAACCTAGTATTCAAGAGGAGGAGCGCAGTATTCCCCAAAAAGTGGAAAGAAAATTGGGACTAGAACATCCTAAAAAAACACCTACAAATGCAAAGGTATTTACTTTCAAGAAAACTGTAACTGCTGAAGATGGGGCAAAAATTCCCATTGTGAGTAAAGTCACAATAGATGAAAACGGAAACATAATAAAATCAACGGGTAACTAAAAGCCGAAAATGCGTGCCGAATTCGAAAAATAGCTCATAAAAAATAAAAAAGTCAAAGCAATGAGCATGGTCCAGATACCTCGGGCTTTCCAGCCTGAGGTCGTTGACTTGGTGTGTTACTGGCGTGCCTTGAAGCGTAAAAGAGAAAGATGATAAACAGGACATTGGGTATTTTTGAGCAACCCCCCGAAAAGGTAAAGCAGGAATTTTTGGTAGTGTGGGTGAGTTGTTGATAAATTCTGGAAGAAATTGAAAAGTCTACAAAAAAATAAGGATGGGCAGATATTTTAGGGAGGTATATTTGACGGATATATACTGTTGGGTGGGAATAAGATCTAAAATACTCCCCATCAAATATACATTATCAGTTAATCTATAAATACTTTTTCATAATAGTCATGATAATGATGAATTTGCCGCAATACATATTATTATATAATCTTCTGATAGTGGTAATTATATGATACAATTACAATTCGGCACAGCCGGTATTCCAATTAGTTCTTCCTCCAGAGACAGCATATCAGGAGTTAAGCAGGTAAAAGAACTGGGACTGAACTGCATGGAAATGGAATTTGTCCGTGGAGTGAAAATGGGCACTCAGACTGCAAATAAGGTAAAAAAAATAGCTGAGGAATGTGATGTGACACTCAGTGTCCATGCACCATACTATATTAATCTAAATTCAAGAGAAATGAACAAGGTAGAAGCTAGCAGGAAGCATATTCTCACCTCGGCACGCATCGGAGCAGTAATGGGTGCAAAAGGAGTAGTGTTCCATCCTGCCTTCTATCATAATGATCCACATGATATGGTATATGGGATTGTAAAGACACATCTGCTGGAATTAAGTAAGCAACTGGAAAATGAGGGGCTTGATATACTACTGAGGCCTGAGACCATGGGTAAAGTCTCACAGTTCGGAAGTTTAGTTGAACTTCTTGAGATAAGTGCTGAAATTGAGGGAGTACTACCTTGTTTTGATTTCGCCCACATGCATGCCAGAGAAGGTGTAAATAATTCTTACGAAGAATTTTGTAAAATTTTGAGTACAATAGAAGATCACCTGGGCAGGGAGGGATTGGATAATATGCATATCCACATATCTGGTATTGAATATGGACCTAAAGGCGAAAAGAAGCACCTGACACTGGAAGAATCTGACATGGACTATCACGGACTTATTAAGTCATGGAAAGAATATGATATAAAAGGTACAGTGATCTCAGAAAGCCCTAATATAGAACAAGATGCACTCCTGCTTGCGAAGTTGTATAGAGCATAACAACAAAGCTTAGCACCTATTTGAATTATTAATGGATTTTTGAAAGATCCCACTCGATTGCTTCTAAGAACTGGTATGCTACTTTTGCTGCTTCAAGCTCGGCAGCAGCTTTGTTTAGTCCTTCTCCTGTTACCCCTGGCAGTAGTATGCCATCAATACATATCCCAAGTACAAAATGATGGGTATTATCATGCTTATTTAACCTGTCTTCAAGTTCAGGATACTCGATAACAGGAGTATATCGGTTCAATTTCTGGTATTTATGGATCAGTACATCTTTATGATTCTTTTGTACTACAACTTCGATCAGTTTTGGTTCATTATTAAGAAGATTTGAGATATTTAGAAAATCAAGGATAAACCGTTTTGCTCTGGTAACTAATTTGCTATTATCAAGATATATTGCAGCGATCAAAGCTTCAATAATATCACCACCGGAACAGATGGTCAGATTGCTGTTACGAGCACTATGGTCATCAGGACAATTGTAGATATATTTACATAGATCATGCTTGTTTGCACAGTCAGATAGATACTGGTTATTTACTATCTCCTGCCTTATCTTTGACATTACGCCTTCCGGTGTCAGGTCCAGGAAAGCTTCATTATCCTTAAGATGCATCCATTTTTCGTATAATAGTTCAGCAATAACAAGAGATAATACGGCATCTCCCAGGTATTCCATTGCCTGGTTATCTGTACATTCGGGGTGTTGATTAGAGTATGCACGAGTAGTTATTGCTGTAATACCCAGATTTTTATCTTTGAAATGGTATCCTATTCTTTTTTCTATTTCTAATAAATTAGGGTCATGTTCCGGATTTTTCATTCTATTTTACAGTATATGACAAACATACCATATCTATTTTTGTAAAAGACCACCAAAGCTATTAAATCTACGAAAGACTATCTAAGACCTTACCCACAGCATTTAGTCTGTTCAATACCATTTGCGGGGGTGGCCCAGCCAGGTCAAAGGCGATGGGCTTAGGACCCATTCTCGTAGGAGTGCGAGGGTTCGAATCCCTCCCCCCGCATATTCGGATCAATAAGACGAAATCCTATATACACATTATACTGATGTGGTGCATAAGACCTTACAATTCTTTTTTCTACACATTCGACCTTTCTTCCAATACTGATTGCTGTATCCTGTATGATCTCCCATGAAGTTCCATAAAGATCATCTTCGGGAGTAATATCATAGAAATGTACCAGGCCGCCGTTTTTTACTACCATCATACCACTATTAAGAAACTCCCTGGAAGAATGGGGCAGGTTCATAATAACATGGTCTGCACAATATCTAAATTCATTGGCGGCTTGTCTCGCATCATCTTCTACTGCCACAACATTATCAAGTTTGTTTAACCTTATGTTCTCTTTTAAGAACTGCACAGCTTTCGGGTTCTTGTCCACTGCTACCACACTCGTCCCTGGAACGCTCTTTGCAATAAGTATGCTAAAAGGTCCCACTCCGGCAAACAGGTCTATTACTTTTTGCTGGGGCCTTACAGTATCAACTACCCGTTTTCGTTCCGTACCCAGCCTATGTGAAAAATAAACCAGGGACAGATCAAGTTTATAACGGCATCCAAACTCAGTATGAATTGTATGCGTCCTGTGTTCACCAGCCAAAACAACCAGATCCCTGGTCCTGAACTCGCCTGACACAGGACCTGCAGTTCCTAATACGACCTTAATATTTTTTTTACATAATATTAAGGCATTTGCGATCTTCCCGGCGTCTTGGTCATCGATATCAATTAGGGCTATGTCCCCTATAATATCATATGCAGGAGAAAAACCCAGCTCATCCTCTAAAGATGGCCTGTTGTTGTGATAATTGGGTTCAAAGTCAGATTCGATAATAGTTATGTTATCAATATTATCGGCATTATCAATATTATCATTCAATAGAGACATATCTGGCTTTTTTATTACCGGGATAAAAATAAAATGGCCATCCTGGCATATCTTTGCATCAGGATGTATCAGACCAGCTATAAGCAGACGCCTGCGTACATGTTCTGCCATTGTTCTTGGTACTTTAACAGCCCATAGTCTCATATGATATAGAATATCCTGGTATGATAAAAGGATTTAGGTCAGCGACTAGAATAAAATCCTCCCTCTGGTCGGATTTTCTTGACTGAGGCTCTTAAAAGAGCCGAAGATTAGAAAATTCAAAGTATTGTCGATTCAAGTTATACTTGAAATACTATTAAAAATCTATAATTTTAACCCACAAATAAATCTAAAAACACGGTTTTTAACCCACATGTGAACTAAAAACTTAAATATTTAATCCACATAATAGTAAATTATGCAAAAAAACGTATCCACTTCAAATCTAAGGGTAATTAGTACCTCTTTAAGAATCATGATAATTTACTAATTTTTTTAATGAAATATTGCCTCTTGAAAAATCTGTGTAAATCCGTGTTAATCTGTGTCTAAAAAAAAGTACATTCTAACAAGAAAGTGTACATTGTTTACGATTCTTATCCAGGGTTATACATTATATAGAATAGAAAGTAATCTTGATAAAGTCAAAAAATGTTTTTTCAGACACGGATACACTCAACTCCTACGGAGTTGAGTGCCTGCTACGCCTAAAGGGCGTGCAGGTAACACAGATTAACACGGATTAAAATTCCTTAACCGATCACAAATGTCAAAATACCATACTTTTTGAAGTGGATACAAAAAAACCAGATAATCGAAATCCTTTCAGACTGGAATTTTTGGGCTAAGGAAATAAATACAGGGATAACAAGGAAAGAATACCTGAACACTCTTATAAGCCTTATTACAAAAACAAACCAGATAATCTGCATAGCAGGAATTAGGCGAAGCGGGAAGTCAACTCTTATAAAACAGATCGCCAGACAATTGATCGATCAGCAAAATGCTGACACCCTTATAGTTAATTTTGAGGACGAACGTTACTGGCAAAGAAATCTTGAATTAATGATAGATACCTACAACACCTATCTGGAAAAAGTAAAACCGAAAAGCAAACCTTTCATATTTTTAGATGAGATACAGAATATCCCGGAGTGGGAAAGGTTTGCAAGAGGGGTGCATGAGCGGAGCGAGGCAAAAGTAATCGTATCAGGTTCTTGGAAAATCTCAGCAAGATCATGGAGAACATCATAGCAGTAGAATTAAAAAAAAGACAATCGTTCAATCCACAGATCGAGATATATTACTGGAAGGATTACCAGCAAAGAGAAGTTGATTTTGTTGTAAAGGAAGGCCTGGACGTGATACAGTTGATTCAGGTCTGTCATGGCATCACCAGTATGGAAACAAAGGAAAGGGAAATAAGATCATTGATACGGGCTATGAAGGAGTTTAAATTGACGAAAGGACTCATAATCACAGACGATTTCGAAAGTGAAGAAGAGATAAAGGGATTCAAGATAAAATATGTTCCCATGTGGAAATGGTTATTATTTGATTTCGATAAATAATTAAATGAAGTAGAACAATCAATACATATGACAGACACACTAACACTTAAGATCACATCTCCTGTAAGCTGCCTGTGCGATTTCACCTATAATTTCTACTGGCAGCACAAAGGCTTGGAACTTGAACCAAGCACACCTATCCCTGATCAATCCGGTAGTGATCATACTTACAAGGACCTGGTAGAGCATCTGATATCAGGAGGTGACGTCCACATAACAGGCAATCCAGGCAGCCGTCTGGCCTCAAGCCTCGGAGTAGACCTAAAATATTTCGGAGGCAGTGGAAAGGCTATAGAGACCGGCAATATTATTATCGATGGGGATACAGGCACCCGTATGGGTATCAGCATGGTATCAGGTAGAATATATGTATCAGGGGTCGTATCTGAACCAATGGGAAATATAGTTGAAGTTGTTTCTGATATGAATGGTTATAGATGTTTCAGGTCTATTACAGATATCCTTCAAAATGGAATGGAAGATGATGAATTCTATCATACCAAAAATATCATCAATGAGGGGGAAATACCATCCTTGAGACTGGCAGATGGTGTTCTCAGGGATACAATAGGAGCTCGAAATAGCAGAAATGCTAATATTGAGATTATAGGGGATGTGGCACTCAGTACTGGAATACTCATGAAAAACGGCATTATCAGTATTGAAGGAAATGCAGGCATGAACACAGGGACGCTACTTTCTGGCGGTACTGTGGTGGTAAAAGGTAATGTAGGTGAGTTTGCAGCAGCCAATATGCGTGCAGGAAACCTGATACTTACACGAAAGACCCGGGGATACATGTGCGCTAATATGCATGGAGGTGCTCTTTTTGTAAAAAGTGATGTAAAAGTAATCTCTCCCACCAAAAAGTGTCAGCCCACCTCAAATGATTTGAAGATGCTGATGGATATTTTGGAAACTAATCGCCTGGACGCCATGACGTATAGAAAATATGCGATATGTTGAGAGTATCAGAGCCTGGCCGTGATTGTGATGTCAGAATCTTTTCAGACAACCAATTACAATGCCGTTGCTGAAATTGGGTTCAATGGGTTGTTAGGGAAGCTATCTCCCACAACTCTGTAACATATTGAACTTCTCAAAAAGAAGGAAAAATTTATATAAAAGTAAGTAACATTTATTATAGGGGGATTGATCAATAGAGGAGGTTGAAATTTATGAAATGTATGTATTACATTTTGAATGAATGTTTTTGTATTGATAAAATAGAACCACAATATCCATCAAAGGAAGATAAAAAAAGGTATTGTGAAAGTAATAAATTTTCAGATTGTCCAAACTTTCAAAAATTTCAAAAGTAGTAAAATTATCAGGATTAAAAAACCAGATATAGGACCGTTCAATAAAAATGCGTGAGGAATTAGTGTATGACAATTAAAGATCAGGTCACAGTATATATGAGGATAGCAGATACCATGCTGCTTTCTTCTTATCGTAATAAAAAAATTTTACTGCTACTCTTATCAATGGCGCTCATTTGTCACACAGCAAGTGCAGCAGAAATACACGTTGGTTCCGGACAGACATATTCTAAAATACAGGAAGCTGTGGATGCCGCATCGAATGGAGATATTATTCTTATACATGCCGGTAATTATAGTGAAAATGTGAAAGTGAGCAAATATCTCACGCTGCGGGGAGAGGGTGCGGATGTGGTGAATGTAACAGCGGCTAATTCAAGTGAACATGTCTTAAAGGTGACAAAGGACTATGTGAATATCTCCGGGTTTACAATAACAGGGGCGAAATCAGGAAATGGTATTTATCTCAATTGTGTAGATAACTGCAATATTTCTAATATTTCCGCTTTGTATAACAACTACGGCATTTATCTGTTCCATTCAAACAATAATCTACTTATGGATAATAATGCAAGCTTGAACCACGGAAAAGGCCTTGTGAGTAGTAATCCCTTTGAGGGTGATAATGGCTACAGTTGCGGTATTTACCTATATTCTTCGAGCAACAATACGCTTGCGAACAATACTGCAATCTTGAATAATGGAAGAGGTGGAGATGGTGATTGTGATGTGTATCGTGGCACCTGGGCCGGTGATGGCTACGGTTACGGTATCTACCTGTATTCTTCAAGTAACAACACACTTACGAACAACACTGCAAGCTTAAATAATGGAAGAGGCGGAAGAGGTGATCTTGGGATGGGCAGTAGTAGCGGCAATGGCTACGGCTATGGTATCCTCCTGGATTCTTCAAGCAATAATACTCTTGCGAACAACACAGCAAATTTGAATAGCGGAAATGGTGAAAATGGCGTTTGCAGCTCATACAGTGCCTATGGCGGTGGCTATGGCTACGGTTATGGCATCTACCTGAATTATTCAAATGATAATATACTTGAAAATAACAATATGAGATCAAACAAAGGCCGCGGAGGTAACGGCAGCGGAGGTCCTTCACATGGTAGTTGTGGTAGTAATGGGGGTGAAGGCTACGGTTATGGTGTATACCTACATTATTCGAGTAATAATTCACTTACGAACAATACAGCAGATTTGAATAGTGGAAAAGGTGGTACCAACGGTCCAGATTTTTCTGGTGGGTCTGTTTCCTGTAGTGGTGATGGCAATGATGGGTTCGGGCATGGCATTTATTTATTTTTTTCAAACAATAATACGCTTTCGAACAATATTGCACACTTAAATGGAGGAAAAGGAGGCACCAGCGGATCATGCAAAAACGAGTATAACTGTAATATTGGTAGGGGCGGCCATGGCTATGGTTATGGTATCTATCTACATTCTTCGAGTAATAATATGCTGGTAAACAACAATATAAGCTCAAATAATGGCTCAGGTGGTGATAGTAGTGATTATGATTCTTATTATGGGGTAGGTGGTGGCGATGGCTATGGTTATGGCATCTATCTATATTCTTCGAGTAATAATACGCTGGTAAACAACAATATAAGCTCAAACAATGGCTCAGGTGGTGATGGTAGTGATTATGATTCTTATTATGGGCTAGGTGGTGATGGTGGCGATGGCTATGGTTATGGCATATATCTATATTCTTCGAGTAATAATACGCTGGTAAACAACAATATAAGCTCAAATAATGGCTCAGGTGGTGATAGTAGTGATTATGATTCTTATTATGGGGTAGGTGGTGGCGATGGCTATGGTTATGGCATCTATCTATATTCTTCGAGTAATAATACGCTGGTAAACAACAATATAAGCTCAAACAATGGCTCAGGTGGTGATGGTGGTGATGGTGGTGGTGATGGAGGTTATGGCTACGGTTATGGTATCTACCTGTATTCATCAAGCAACAATACTCTTACAAACTGTACTGCAAATTTAAATTGTGGAAAATGCGGTACCTGTGGTTATAGCCACAATAACAACAATCATTCTACAGGAGATTGTAATAATAACCATAACTTCGGCTACGGCATCTACCTGAATAATTCAGGCAATAATACGCTTACGAACAACACAGCAAATTCTAATATTAGAATAGATGACATAAGTGACTTCGGTTATGGTATCTATCTATACGAATCAAGCCAAAATACGCTTTCAGACAATACTATGTCCCAAAATTCATACAACTTTGGTATTTATAGTAGCAATCTTTCCGGATACATACAAAATATTGATACAAGTAACATTGTTGATGAAAAGCCGATCTATTACTTAATAGATGAACAAGATAAAGTAATTCCGGATGATGCCGGCTATGTAGCAGTCGTAAACGCAACGAATACTACTATTAAAGATTTGACACTAACAATGAATTACGAAGGTGTGTTGCTTGTTCATACTAATTATTCAATAATAGAAAATTGTACAATAAACTCTAATCATTACGGTATTTATCTAAAGGAATCGTACTGCAACTTCATCTACAACAACCACTTCAACAACATACACAACGCTAATACTTCAGGAAGCTATAATAACATATGGAACATCACAAAAACAGCAGGATTAAACATCATTGGAGGTTTGCATCTTGCTGGCAACTACTGGTCAGACTATACTGGCATTGATACTGATAAAGATGGACTGGGAGATACCCTTACCCCCTATAATTCTTCCGGAGAAATCCTAAACGGTGGTGATTACCATCCTCTTATGCTAACAAATGTCACACCTCCGGATGTTATAATAAATGTACCAACTAAATTATCTCCTTTTTATGGAATGGGAGGAAAAATGTTTTGGGTCAACTTCACCTATACGGAATTAACTCCGAAGAACTACACTATCACAATAAAGAACAGCACTGCAGTTATAAATAAAATAACCAATACATGTGTGTTGGGTGGAACCGGGCTTTGTGTAAACGAGAGTTTTCATATCAATACAACCGCGGCGTATGGCAGGTATAATCTATGTGTGGAAATGTATGATAATTTATCGAATTATGCTATCTCATACCAGAACAACTCGGTTATAAAAGGAGTTTATAATGCAACTATCTCTTCGCCGGCTGAACAAATAACCAAACCGAATATAAATGCAACATATGTACTAACGTTAAAGAATACAGGAAATTTCATAGACAGCTTTCAACTTACAGTCAACAATTCGGATAGTGCAGATGTAGCAGAATTAAACAGGTCATTTATACTTGATCTTGGTATTGGCGCTTCTTGGAATGTCACTTTAAATATAACAGATGCGGATGCGGGTATATATAATGTCACGGTAAATGTTTTTTCTTTAGACTTTGAAAATGAAATGGATAATACTAACAGTATTATGACAATTGTACGAGCACCCGAGCCACCGGATGAGAACGAAGAAGTACCCGGGTTTGATTGTAGATTAACCATCACTGTGCTGATATTGGTAGCGTATCTGGTAATGTGGCATAAGGGTAAGTAATATCTATTTTTGGATAATTAACAAAAACTAAAAGATTTATATCTACCAAGAACATACAGATTACCGTGAACGATATACTGAACAAACTAATCAAAACCAAAAAAAAAGATAAATTCCTGTCAAATAAAATAATTCTTACATGCCAAGATTGCGGTAACACAGAAAAATCCACTTACTATCACCTGTTAAAAACCAATCAGTTTGAAACCGGTGAACCTACCACTGTTCCCAACCCTTATATCCAGGAATCCTATATTGAAGAAGAGATCACTGCCACACCTATTAGATTTAAAATGCAGTGTCCGAATTGCGGTAATGAGATGGAAGCATATTCTCCGGTACCAATGGAATATATCATAACCCTTCTACAATCACCTCCGCCGGACGAGCTTATGTATGGTTAGGTATTACTACTGTTTATCAATATGACGGATTATCGTATCAAGATCAAGAGTGTTCTTTAACAGTTTTACTATTTTTTTCAGTTTTTCAGGATTACTCATACTTGAGCGTCCCATCAATATCTCCAGATGATCGATGGTGGTCATGGTATCAGCAGATACCAAAATTATCGGAACCTCTTTAGTCTGGGCAGTACCCAGTACAGCAGCACTTGGATACAGGTTACCTGTTAGTATCAGGCATTTAGTATTGGCTTCCATAGCAGCAAGTTGTATATCTGCCCTATCCCCTCCTGTTACCACAGCATAATTATGGGATTTTCTAAAAAACCGAAGTGCACTATCAGTTTCCATAGCACCTACCAGGATATGTTCCACTAAATCTTCACACTTCTGTTGTGCTGTAAGGATCTCACCGGGTAGCATCTCAGCTATCTGTCCCACTGCTATTGAGCGTAACGTAAAGTCCTTTGGGATAACTCCCAGTACATTCACGCCCTGGTTGTTCAGATAAGGTTTTACAAGATCCTCTATATCAGCGAGTTCATCCTCAGGGACATCATTCAAGACTACTCCAATCATCCTTTCAGGTTCACTGATGATCTTGTAGTCTGTTATAATATTATCAATACTCTTCATAGACCTGTACTTTGCCACCAGTAGTATTGAAGCATTAAGAAGATGTGCCACATTAGCATCTGACATTCCGTAGATAGCTCCATCTGAGAAGGCAGCATTGCCTTCTATTAGCATAATATCCTTATCCCTTGATAATTTGTCAAAAGCTGATCTGATACTCTGGTCCAGACCGCTAACTTCACCTTTTAATACTTTATGCAGAAAATCGTCTGTTAGATGGATGGGCGTAATATCATCAATAGACTCGCTCAGATCCAGTATCTTCTTGATTTTTTGCGCATCTTCATCAATAAGTCGGTCATTCTTCCATTTAAGCTTATTACCAAGGGGTTTCATGAACCCTACTCTATATCCGGTCTCTTTTAATATTATAGCAAGACCAAGAGTGATAGCGCTTTTTCCTGAAAAACCTTCAGTTGATCCAATAAGTATGGTCTTCATTTTCTTTCCTCCAATATGATCCTAAAATCCGGTGCAACACAACCCTTACCTCTGGTATATACGAACAGGGGATTGATATCCAGTTCGACTATCTCGGGAAAATCACATGCAAGCTGTGAAAGCCGCAGTAAACTGTCAACGATAGAATCGATATCAGAGGCCTCTTCGCCTCTGACCCCTGTGAGCAGCGGGAATGACTTGATCTGTTGTATCATCTTATTTGCATCATCCCTATTAATAGGAGCTACGGCAAAAGATACATCTTTGAGTATATCCACATAAATACCACCCAGACCGAACATCAGCATAGGACCGAACTGAGCATCCTTATGCATACCTACAATTATCTCTTTACCTGTATACCGCATTTCCTGTATCTGTACACCTTTGATGCGGGCATCCGGTAATATCCTTGTGATATTCTGGCGCATTACCGTATAAGTAAAAGTAAGTTCCTTTTCGTCCTTTATATTGATCTTTACTCCACCCACATCTGATTTGTGTGATATGTCAGGAGATACTATTTTCATAGCAACAGGGTATCCGATCATTTCGGCTGCCTTGAGTGCTTCTTCAATGGTCCTTGCATGTATTGACCTGACAGTTGGGATCCCGTAGCATGCCAGAATATCCAGTGATTCCACACCTAGTGTATATATACCCTCTTTAATAGAACTATCAATGATACTGCGTACTCCATTCATATCCACATCAAACTGTTCGTATGGCGATCGGACCACTTCCTGGTACTGTCTGTACTTTGCCAGTACGGACAATGCTTTTGCTGCCCGTCCCGGATAAGGATAATTAGGTACTTTTCCCATATCCAGTATTTTATCGCCGTTAACCATGCTACTGCCTCCGATAAGGCTTGTAACAACCGGTTTACTATGGTCCCTGGATGCCTGGATTACGGCCCGGGCAATCTGTTCCACATCAGTCATTGCCTGTGGAGATACCAAAACGATTATACAATCAACTATCGGGTCGCTCATCGCTGCTTCCAGTGCCAGGCCATACCGTTGGGAAGTGGCATCACCCAGTACATCTATCGGGTTATAGATATTAGCCTGGGGAGGCAGCCCCTCCCGCAGTTTATCTATGGTTTCAGGTTTAAATGAGGCAAGTCTCAAACCAACTTCCTCACAGGCATCAGCAGCCATGATCCCAGGACCTCCGGCATTAGTGATAATAGCAACATTGAACCCTTTGGGCAAAGGTTGGGCCGAAAATGCCATGGCATAATCAAATAGTTCTTCCATAGAATATGCCCGGATCACTCCGCTTTGATCAAATGCGGAAGTATAGGCTCGGTCGCTTCCTGCCAGGGTCCCGGTATGTGATGCAGCAGCTTTGGAACCTGTTGATGTCCTGCCGCTTTTGATTACTACTACAGGTTTTCTTTTTGTTGCATCACGGGCCGTACTTATGAACTGCTGGCCATCCTTTATACCTTCCAGATAAGCAAGAATGACATCAGTTTCATCGTCATAACTCCAGGAATCCAGCAGGTCATTTTCTGCAATATCTGCCTTGTTCCCTAGACTAAGGAATTTGCTAAACCCGATATTTTCAGATGCTGCCCAGTCCAGTATGGATGTACATAGTGCTCCTGATTGAGACATAATAGCAATATTGCCTTTTCTTGCACTTCCGGCTGCAAAAGTAGCATTCATACCATTGTGTGTATTAAGCAGTCCCAGGCAGTTAGGTCCCAGGATGCGTATCCCTGTATCATTTGAGATATCTATTATCTGTTTCTCAAGTACAGCACCATCAGGCCCGGATTCTTTAAAGCCTGCCGAAATGATAACAACATTTTTAGTATCCTTTTTAGAACACTGTTCCAGTGTATCAGGCACGAATCTGGCAGGGATAACGATAACAGCCAGTTCTGCCGAGGGTACTTCATCCACCGAATGGTAACATTTTAGGCCCTGGACTGTATCACTCTTCGGATTAACAGGATATATACTACCTTTATATTCCTTGATCAGGTTCGCAAGGATCGCACCCCCTGGTTTCTTAGGGTCCCTTGATGCTCCTATTACTGCAATAGAGTTTGGTTCAAATAATTCTTCCAGCATAATTTCATGATTCTTCTATTATTTTCACAGTTATACCCACCACAAATAAACATTTATATTACTGTTCTTAATGTATAAAAAAGTATAATGTTAATCAGTAATTACTTTACATCCATGCTTAAGAACAATAATAGTATGTTCGGCCTGGGCAACCGGACAGCCGTTACTTTCTATCAGGACCGGATATCTTCTTAAGAACCGTCTGATCATCTCCAGTTTATCTGGTTTTTGCATCCAGCGTCTGGTAAATGGAAGTGTATTAAACTGTGAGACTAATTGCTGATATCCCGGATCTTTAAACTTTTTATCATACAGCAGACCAAATATCCTGGTCTCCCCCTGCTTTATCAGTCCGGGACCCCGGGTTGTGAATGGCTCAATTGCGATCACATCTCCGGCATGCAGGGTATTCCCGAATGTAGCATTGCTATAGTTTGGAATAGTGATACCACTGTGAATGGTATATCTATCTACACTGTGACCTGTCAGGTCAGTTACGGAAGTGCAGTTATATGACTTTATCACCTTTTCTATAACAGTTCCGATCTGTTTGGTATTAATATCTTCGCGAATTATCTTGATCGCTGCATCCAGTGCCTTCTCAGCCGAATGGATAAGTATATTATTACGGTGTGTACCAACTTCGATCGTGGTAGCTGTATCTGCAATATAACCATCTATATGAACCCCTATATCTATTTTTACCAGGTCATTAGCCATGATTCGTTGTATCCCGTATTCAGGAGTATAATGAGAAGCTATTTCATTGATTGATATGTTGCAGGGAAATGCTACTTTTGCCCCCATTTCATAGGTGAGGTTTTCTGCATACTCGGCGATATCTATCAAACGCATATTTTCTTCTACTGCCTTTGCGGTTTGATTTCTTACTTTTGAAGCAATTCTGCCAGCTTCAAGATATTTTTGCATGATATCAGGATCCATTATTGGGTCTCCATATATTACTCGAAAAGTATCTTTTTTTCAGGTACATCAACATCCTCCTTTATTCCGGCGCTCTTATCGAATATAAATACTGATCGCATCTTTCGTCCTTCCTTTTTACGTGTATAGAATACCTGCCCGCTTGCTTCCAGATATTGATCATAGATTTTATTAAATTGCTCATGTTCAAGTTCATCGAGCTCAATGAACAAAGTCTTATCATTCATTTGATCATAGGCCGTAACTACTTCTGCTTCCCTGACCCTCTTAAGTTCCTCAATCACTTTTTGTTGCGTGGATTTATTGATATATACACTTCTTTTAAGTCCAGGTGACCAGCCTATAGTACGTTTTTCAATATCAAGGACAGTAATTGCCAGCAGTTCACCTTCTGAGGGTTTAGAGTATTTTTTTTTTGTAGGGGAATGCTTATTCAAAATAACACCTTTAGTATAAGATTATTGATACATATAAGATAGTTTGGTTTAGGACTATAACAGGAGCAATAAAAATGAAACTTGATGAACCTTATACTGTTACATATGATGGGATATATGCAGTGTGCGACCGTATGAACCGATATGTAGATATTATAGAACGGTCCACCTGCTACGGCGGTTCTGCATGGACAATGCAGCATTATGCAAGCAGTCCGCTGATCAGTGATATTAGCTCATTGGGCAATATGATCAGGTATTGTTGTGAAGTGGGAACAAAAGAACTTGAACTTGAAGCCTCTGTAGCTGCCGCCGGGATAGAATCCGTGAAAGTAACAGCCGATGAAGTTGAGATCACCTATGCAGGACTTGGAGGCGGAGGAGTCGGTGCAACAGTATGCCGGGCAAAAAGCCAGGGTGTACTTAGATATGATATATCCGAATCAGGTGGCGGTAGGGCTGCCAAAGGCACTATTGTAGTACCCAGACTGGAACGTCTGCTGATAGGGATTGATGATACTGATAATAAGGAACAGGGCGCTACCTGGTCCCTGGCACACAATATTGCTGCCAATCTTGATCAACCGGATACCAGATATTTATCTCATGCCCTGGTACAGTTATTCCCTGCACCTGCTAAGACCCAGAACTGTGTATCTACTGTACTGGAGTTCGGGTGTAGTAATAGCTCATCCAAACAGGTATTACTTGAAAGTATACACTCAGCACTTGAGCAGTACAGTGTCTCTGATGAGACCGGAATGGTAGTGCTGGATGATTTTGATGCTTCACATTTAAAGGACTACAGTCACGAATGTAGAACAAGGATACTTACTAAGCAATTTGCTCTTGAGACCGCCCGTTCTAATAATGTGGATATATGTATGTCAGGTAATGGAATTATCGGAGCCATAGCTGCTCTGCCCTGGTATACCAGGCCAAATGAATCTGTCAGGATCGAACAATATTAGATCCTGGTTTATCTTTCATAAACTATATGGATGTTTGAGAATGGAATATAATGCTTCTTACCAGCATGATCTCCTTCTAATGGAAAGAATACCATATATTCCTCTTCATGTTTCACTTCAATGATCTTAGCTGAAGTGACCCAGCTGTCAAAGACAGTCTTCCCATTTACATCTGTATATCTTTTTGATTCAATTATGTATTCTCTATCAGTCATATTTATTTCTCCTTATCCCTGTAGATAGACCTCTAATAGATCTAAAACAAAATCCTCCCTTCGGTCTGATTTTCTTTACCGACATTCCCGAAGAATGGAGGATTAGAAGATTCAAAGAATCTTCGTCCGACATTCCCGAAGAATGGAGGATTAGAAAATGTGAACCGAGTGAGCATTTTAGATATATAAAGTTATGTTTTATATACTATTATAATGTTAATTTGAAATAGCATTAATTTTTCCATTAAAAAAGCCACTCTTACAGTTATCTTTTTTTTTACCTTCCCTTGCGTACCTTCAACCACATAAGAATATTGGTGGTTAAGGTGAATATAAATATTGCTATACCTATATAAATAAGGACTGTTCCTATCACCATTTGGTCCAATAATGATAATATTAATCCGGCACCTAAAATAAATATATTTACCCTGCTTATTTTCCTGTTTCTATTAAGAACCGCTTTATATTGTTGTTCATCAGTAAGTTGATCTCTTTTTTCGGTTTTCATAAGACCACATCAGTTATGTAACATTTATTATTTCATCAGCAGCTTTTCCCAATCTGTTCCAAACAGCTTCTCCTATACCTTCATGTCCCAGCGACCCATCTACTATGATCACATCAACATTTCGCTCATCAAGATACCGTAGACCGGCAAACAAATTGTATGCAGCATCCGATGGTTCATTCTTTTTACCTAATGAGAACATCTCTTTTATAGTTATATATTCTGCGATGTGTTTCTGGGTTTCGTTTAATAAAAGAAGTCCGCAAGTAAGCTTATCTTCTTGATATTTTAATACCAGTTCCATTATAGTATCTGCAACCACATCCCTGCTACCTTTAACCAGTACCACTTTTGTCTGTGGAGAATAATGGATATATTTCATACCAGGCGATCTGACAATATCCTCTTTTGCAGTTGATTGCTCAGTATAACCAATTCTAACTTCACCAATGCATTTCTTCAATTCCTCAATTCCGACTCTGCCAGGTCTAAGAATAACCGGTAAACTTGATGTCATATCCACTACCGTAGATTCAACTCCGATCTCTACCGGCCCAGCGTTAATTATTGCATCTATCCTGCCACCAAGGTCATTTATCACATGCCGGGCAGTCGTCGGGCTGGGCCTACCTGACAGATTGGCACTGGGTGCGGCTATAGGAACACCACTAAGTGTTATCAGTTCAAGGGCTATAGGATTATCAGGGATCCTGATAGCAACCGTATCAAGATTGCATGTAGTGATATCAGGTACTATCTTTTTTCGCTTGAGGATCATAGTAAGCGGACCAGGCCAGAAGGCATCTGCAAGTTTAAGTGCGGTTTTTGGTATGTTTTCGGCAAGGTCATGTATCTGTTCTTTTGATGAGATATGAACGATCAGGGGATTATCAGACGGCCGGTTTTTTGCTTTGAAGATCTTTTTAACTGCATTCGGGTCTAAAGCATTAGCTCCTAATCCGTATACTGTTTCCGTAGGGAAAGCTACAGTACCGCCTGTTTTAATGATTGCAGCAGCTTGTTGTATTAGAGAGTATTGCCTGGTTTTGTTAGTGTTTGTGATATTTATTGTAATGATTTGGGTGGTGGTGTTCATTTTTGATTCAGACCTTTTTTCAGACACGGATACATTCAACTCCTGCGGAGTTGAATGCCTGCAACGCCTAAGGGGCGTGCAAGTAACACAGATTTACACGGATTTAAGGTTGTTGGATGCTGCCGGATGGAAATCGAGTTCGCCAGAGCAAATAGATGAAGTGCTACATCCAAAATAGATATTATTTTCTTGGTCCGGTTCTTTGTGCATGGGTCGGTTTTACGCAAAAAGGAATCGAGATCGAAGAAGTGCCGCAGAAAATGGTGCTGGACAGTTTGGTATCAAAGCTTGAGGAAAAGTATCTACGTCTGTCCTAAAAACGGGTTTACAAAATCTGCACTGGATTTTTACAGGACTAATGATATAATGACAAGTTCAAAGGATGATGTGGAAGAGATTGTAAAAACGACGCGTTAAAAACCCGGGGATACGACCACTTTTTGATAGACACCTAATTTTATTAGGGTAGGATTATTATAGACCTAACAACTATTAGAATGATAGTTCGATCACTCTGAACATTCGCAATAAAAGCAAGTTGGAAAATGGAAAAAATTTATATTATACTGATAATTAGTTTCACAGTACTTTTAGTATTGTTAACAGGAATGGTATATGCAGAAGAAACCACAGCTGAAGTTCTGGCTTGTGAATTAAATAATAATGGATGGGTATTATACGGCACAGATCAATGCCCGTGGTGTATCAAACAAAAAGAAGAATTTGGTGATTCTTTTACAAATCTGACATATATTAACTGCAACGAAAATATGCAGGTATGCATCGATGCTGGCATCGAAAGTATTCCATCCTGGGTTTCACCAAACGGCACATTCTATCCGGGGTACTATAATTTGACAGAGCTTAATGAGATAATGAAAGACTATCGGGCAGAACATTTTGATCCATCAGCAAATAATAATACAGCCGGTTTTGGATTTATGTATAGTCTAATAGCTATTCTTATCGTTTTGTTGATAAGAAGAAGATAATTGGTATGTTTGCATCGTCTTAATCTTCCACCACATAGACAACCTCCCCGTTTGGCAGGAGGTATGTCGTACCCAGTTTCTCTCCGGTACCTTTCATCGTTTCGTTTGTGATCTTCTGAATCTCTATCTTTTCGCCCTCCTTTATAATAATCTCCATATCCTCAGTTCCGGGATTCTTCACGATCGTGAAGTTCTCATCAGAGATAAGCTCTGGCAAGCTGTTGTGCGTCACGAGTGCAACCATTAGAGCTACGGCAAAAATGATCGCTACATCAAATAGATTCGCAATGCCTGCCATCGGATCGTCGTCTTCCTCTTCAATCTCTCTTTTCTTTCCCATAAATCTGATTTTTTTATTCATTCTGATCCCCTTATCATTTTCTCGGCTATATACTCCATATCTTTCATATCCTCTTTATACCATCGCCGCCTCACAGTGGTCACAACAAGCGAGACTGCACTAATAAAAAGTCCAATTACAGTTGATGTAAATGCAATCACAAGATTATTTGCAAGCTGTTCGATATTTCCCGCGCTTAATCCCAATAATGCAGGACCGAGCGGTATGAGCGTTCCCATAAGACCAAGCATTGGACCAATTCTAATCATCAGGCGTATTCGCTCCAGTTTCACTGAGATTTCAGCCATGCAATCACGGAGCAGTTTTTCTATCTCAATCGTACAGAGGTCCTCATCATCACGATATTTTAATATAACTTCATTCAGTACATTGTAAAACCTGCTTAAATGACCTCCTTTAAACTTATCATCAAAATTTTTGCTTCTTTTCGGATATTCAGATAAAAGTACTCCGAGATCTATAAAGCAGAGTATAATGAGTACAATAAGCAGAATCAACACGGGATATAATAGTGCATTACTTATAGCTAAAAATATTTTCATCAGTTCAGAATACATGTTTATGTCATCCTTTTGTTAATTATTTGTCCGTAAATAAACCCTATAAAAATCAAAAATGCTGCAAGAAGATATCCGGACATCATATTTTTTCCGGAAAAGCCTTCGACTACGATATTCATATCATATACCGCGAGGTAAGCTGGTATAAATATGATAGAGAGCAGATAGAGCATTCCAAAGAATATCATAACAGCTCCAAGGTTTGAAGGGGTCTTATCGAGTTTTGATCTTTGTATGAGCATGGTTATTCCGATAATTGAAAGAGAAAATATACCTCCTACGAGAATTCCAACCTTTATAGCTTCCATTCCTGTGATTATAAAAAACGCACACGTCATAAAGATCGTTACCAGCGACACAGGACATGGAAGTATCATCAAGAGGAAGGTCTTCTTTGAGACGTTTTTTTTCTCCTTCCACTTTTTTAACGTGTAAAATCCAAGTGTAAGCAGCAGAAATGCCAGTATAAATTGAAACACACCGAATGCCATGCCAAAACTAAAAAGTATATTAATGAATTCGTACAGTGTCTCACGCATCATACTGATAAAAAAGCTCATCAAAAACGCTATAAGGAAGTAAAAATCTGCAACCGCTAAGATCTCTCTTCTTCCGACATTTGCAAAACCAAGCCCAAATGCGGCTTTACTTGCGAATTTTATCATGCCGAATAGAATTCCGAACATTGCAAGCCCGCGCATCAGCACCCCTTCTTTGCACTGATTATTCTTTTTTTCTATCCATTCATCATCATACCCCGGATCAGATTTTTTATAACTTTCTGCACCCAGTAAATAGTATTTAGATGCGTTATCACAATCATGTATTGTATAGTAACAATTTCCGGCATTTATATATGATGCCCCTACAGTTTTGTACATTTCCACATTCTTAAAATTTTCTGCGGCGAGCAAATAATATCCTGATGCATTCTCCCAATCGCTCTCGTTCTCATAATGGAGTGCAATTTTATCGTACAATCTACCTGCATCTTCGTATTTTCCAACGTCATCAAGCTTTTCCGCATAGGATTCAAGCACCTCTGCATCCTCATTTGCACTGGCTTGTGATGATGCGATAAATAATATAAAAATCAGTAATATCACTCTTGTAATGTTCATTAATTTTTTTTCCCTTGCAGATAACCAAAAAAAACAAACATTAATAAAAGAAGGATAAGAAACGTGGCCATGAATGGCGTAATATTTACAGATGGCAATACGGATCTTTCTGGTGTAATGTCGTTACTCCAATTATTTGATTTACACTCCACCTTCTTTCCTTCGATAATCTCGCTCTGCCTGGAATTATCCTCATATTTTGAAGATTTTTCATAGGTATTATTTGAGCCTTCTATCCCGATGAGCCCTTCCTTTACTTTCATATCCATATAATCATTCCCTGTAACATTGTTTGAGATAAGTGTAGTGTTGTATGCTTCCCTATCCATCCAGATTCCCGTGCCACTCCATCCATAATCCGAACCGTTCTTATTATTCATCGCAGTGTTATTCTTAAGTGTGTTACCTTCACCGCCTACATAAATCCCCACACCCTTATTATCGGATGCAATATTGTTCTCGATAATGAACAAGCTCGATAGCTTGCATCTTAGTACAATTCCTCCCTGACCATTCTCTTTCACAATATTAGAGGAGATGTTGTTGTACTTCGGCTTCATCTTTGTGAAGATGCCTGCTTTTGTGTTTTCAGAAACAGTGTTATTCGTAATGAGGTTGTAATCACCGGCATAGAAAAATATACCATTACCACCATTCTCACACCCATCTCCACTTCCAAGATTATGGTGTACCTCATTACTACTTATCGTGCTGTTATAAACATAACGCATCTTAATTCCATGTGTCTGTGTATCCCCACTGCCTGTATTGCCGTTATGGTGGATATTACAGCTATCTATCGTGTTTTGGTAGATGGTATCTTTTATCTCTCCTTCGAAGTATATTCCATTGCAAAAGTTCTTGATCTCAAGATCTTTTACCGTGAAGTCATCATATCCCTTATTATATATCCCCGACCGCTCATCCAAAACACACGTACCAACAAGAAGACCATCCAGTGTATACCCATTCCCATCCACTGTTATATTGTTAGCACCTATGATCAGGCCGTGTCCCTTTTCACATTCAAGATTGCAATTAAATGTGCAGCTTTCGTTCACTATATCCCCACAGCCAAATATCTTTGATGGGTCTTTATCAGATACACATCCACAACTACTATCACTTTTTTCCCCACTTATCGGTCTTTCATCCGTAAAATCCATGGATGAAGGGCAGGAATAGGTACAGAGTGTTCCTTGTGTATCATTATAATTATCTGTTATCCCGCAGGTATTATTAACACCTCTGTTTTCAGATCCGTTAACAACGATATCACCCTGTTTATTATTACAGATATAATTACAAAAAAGCCTGGTTCCATCCGATTCCTCTATACAGATCCCCATTCCGTTTAAGGTTGTTATGTTGTTAGATTCCAGAGTATTTCTATGTGAAAAAGATGATAACAAGATCCCATGACCCTCATCGCCGTGATATATACGATTGCCAATTATCTCGTTGTATAATGAACTATGAAGCCAGATCCCGCTTCCAGTACCATAGCTTATGCTGTTATTTATTATACTACAGTTATTTACACCTGTAAAATAAATCCCAAAACAGAATTCACGGATATTTATATTTTTTATCGTTACATCATTACAATTTTCATTATAAATTCCTTCCTGTCCACTACCTGTACCAACGAGTGTGTATCCGTTTCCATTAATAATGATCCCGTCTGCTCCGATGATCAATCCACCATTTGGACACCTTAGATTCTCATTGAATGTGCAGCTTTCTATTACAGTATCACCACATCCATAGTCTGTGCCTGTTATCTCACCGATACATCCCGCACTTCCATTTCCAACCATAAAGATTGAGTAAATCATTAAAGATACAACTACAATATAGAATCTTTTTACAATAAATACCAATACATCACCTATTGTTTTTTCCTTTTTGCCCCACCAGAAAGATAGATATCACAATTAATGTAAGTATCAATTCAAAACAACCCACAGAACCACCCAGAGAATTCGATCCGGAAGACGTCTGATTTGACCCATGTAGATTTTCTGAAGGTGAAACTGCTCTATGATATTCTTTCGTAAGCTCTGAAAGTCTGTTCAGATCATAATAGCCAGGGTAATGTGTTTTATTAGGTGAAATCCAGCAAGGAATGTTTTTAATATTGGCATTTATACATGCCTCTTCATTTTCATCACAGTTGATATAATTCAGATTCCTAAAAGCATCTCCAAACACTTCTTTCTGTTTGATACACCACTCATCCCCGGATGTGCCATAAATCATCCAGCCCTGTGAGGTTAGCATTCTGGCAAGCTCTTCCGGATCGATACATGAATAACTGCATCCTGTAACATCCTCATCATTATAATAATCCGTAGTCTCACACGTGTTCTCATTCCCAATTGTTCCTGAATCGGGTCCGAAAGTATCTATATCCATATCCTCATTTCCACAGACTGTATTATCATGCAACTTATTACCGAATGATCCATCGCTTCGTCCCATATCGATCCCATCGCCATCACCGACGACATCAGTCGAACTGATCTTGAAACCAGCCATGTTATTCTCTACGATGTTCTTACTGATCGTGTTATTCTTACCACCTATAAAGATCCCATCCCCGTGGTTTTGCGATGCATTGTTATTTTCGATGAGATTGTTGCTGGATTTCTTGCATCGTAATATAATCCCGCCCTGACCGTTTGCATAGGCATGGTTTTGTGTTATCTCTGCATGCTGGAGCATCATCTTTGCAAAAAAGCCGCCTTTTCTGTTCTCATGAAAAACATTTTTGGTTATAATGTTGCCTTTATATTCCTCATGTCCTGCATATAGAAAAATCCCATTTCCTCCATCACCGCAGGCATCGCCTATCCCGGTGTTATGATGAAGATCGTTATTGCTTATTATGCATTCACTCACAAAGCATGCATGGATTCCATGGCTCTTACCATCTGTAGAATTTCCGTTATGATGGATGTTACAATTATCTATTGAGTTGCTAACAACAGGATTTGATCCTGTGCCGTGAAGTGCGATCCCGTTGCAGAACATCTCAACTTCTAAATTTATTATCACAATATTATCATATCCGGGATTATAAATTCCACAATATCCCTGTGAGGGATCTGTTTCAGTAATATACCCACACGATTGAGCGGATCCGGTTATTGTATATCCTTTCCCATCGATCGTGATCCCATCTGATCCAATGATCAAGCCATGTCCGGCAGGACAGGTAATATCACCGGTGAATGTCCAGTTTGATACAACTGTATCACCACAATCACAAGGAGCAATTCCATCACCACAGTTCTTAGCACTCACAGACCCTGCCAGAAACACTATTATAATTCCAATACTAATGAGACCTTTTACTGTTTTTTTCATATTTTACCTCTTTCTATTTTATAATAAACCCGCTTTATATCAATCTTTAACATCATTTACGGTGCCATAATAATATCACCACGATGATGGATGTAATAAAGAAATAGCTGCATGTAACTAAATGCTCCATCTTAAATGGAATTGAGATATCTATAAAAATACCATCCTCCTTCTCAGGTTTCCATAACGAAGCTCCGTTAATCTTTTCAGTTTCTTTTATAGGTGCAGGTTTTGTCTTCGCTAAAGATATGGATCCATTTCCACCAGCCTTGGCAAACGGTGTTTCTTTAGCCTCTTCTTTCATCTTTTTTGAATCTACATCCCTTCTACCATTCTCTTGTTTTGATCCCTGACATGAATATAGGCAGTTTGTGGTTCCGGTATCGTCATAATTATTTGTTATTTTGCAGGTGTTTCCATCACCGGTATTTCCAGTAACACCAGTAGTAACACCAATATCGACTTCATTGTCGCAAATGAGATTGTTGTACAGCTTATTATCGAATGATCCATCGCTTCGTCCCATATTGATCCCGGATTCGGAATTTGAAGTTACGGTATTGTGCTCGATTGTATTGTTACTACCTCCAATATATATCCCGTAACCATATCCATCTGCAACGTGATCGTGGACGTTATTGTATTCTATATGATTATCACTCGATTTCTTACACCGTAGTACGATCCCTCCTCTTACATCATCAGCTATGCCTGACCCATCTCCATTACCCCATATCTCGTTATGAGTAATAGTGCTCTTGGATAACATCATCTTTGTCCAGAAACCTGCTTTCGCATTATTGTATAATATATTGTGGCTAATATCACAATGATTTTCAGACACGCCTGCATAGAGGAAGATCCCATTTCCACCTGCACCACAGAAATCACCAGTACCCTCATTCTCGTAAATCTCATTTCCGGTTATCTCGAGATTCCGTACAAAGCTTGCATGGATACCATGCGTTACCATATCCTGGCCATTGAAAGTAGTTTTAAATCCGTTGTTATGAATATTACAATTGGTTATTTTATTGTTCTCAATAATCCTCTGCCTATTTCCAAAAAGGCCAATTCCTGTGCAGAAGTCCTCGATCTCAAGATTCTCTATTGTTACATCGTCATAGCCATTATTATAAATTCCACAATAAAACCCGGATTCTTGGCCTCCAGTCGGACCTGTCTCCATACAGTTAGCACAATCTTTAGTGGATTTTCTCCCTGTAATTTTGTATCCATTTCCGTTAATCGTGATCCCGTCTTTTTTTATGATCAAGCCATGTCCTGGTGAACAAACCATATTTCCATTGAGTGTGCAGGACTCTGTTACCGTATCCTGGCAGTAGAAGGTCTTTGTCTTACCGATACAGGCACCTTCTCCTGGTTCATAGCAAGAACCTGATACTTCGTTACAGTTTTGTCCTTCCTGACACCCGCATCTAATACAGTCATCGATTAAAATTCCATTGTCACAGTACTTTGGTTTATCTACCGAGCATTCACCATAAGGCGTTCCATCCGAACATGTTGACCTGTTATCATCTCCATTTGAGTTTCCAAATGAATTCACTTTACAGTTGTTCGTTTCATCGCTCTCTGCAACATTATTATCACAGTCTGCACAGATGAGAACCGTATCGTTATTTCCAGTGATTATGAAAGGACCGAATGTAATGGTATGGCTCTCATTAATGTTTAATGTGTTAACATGATCAACTGCAACCTCAATTTCATCTATCCTGATAGAAGTGTTGCTCGCATTGGCTTTTGTGGTGCCGATATTCTCTACCGTGCAGGTGATATTGTATATTGAACCTTCAGTAATCCAATTCTCTGTTTTTGTTGATATCACAAGGTCAGGCATCTCAGGATGAAAGAGTATAGTCTCAAGACAGTTATTGTACTCCTTGCTCTTCTCAAAAACATTATTATCTTTATCGATATTGAGGCAGATTGTGTCGTATCCTCCCGAGATTTTAAAAGGACCGATTGTGATGGTGTGTTTCTCACCCACATTCAATGGTTTAACAGGATCGACTGCAACTTCTATTCCATCAATCTTGATCGAGGTATTGCTTGCCTCTGCATCCTCATCACCATTATTCCTGATTGTATAGTTGATCTTGTATGTCTTATTTATCTTATCTTCTGAGTCAATCAAATCTTCTGACATTTCTATTATTGTGAGATCCGGGGCAGGCGAACAATCATAATTACATCCAGTAGTTCCATCATCGTTAAAGTGCATTGTTGTGCAACAGGTGTTGTTCCCACCTGCAGTTCCGGAGCCAGATCCATATATCTTTATATCTGTATCGTTATTTCCACAAATTACATTATTATACAACTTGTTATTGTATGACCCGTCGCTTCTCCCCAATTCGATTCCATGGTACCCGTTATTAGTCATTGTGTTGTATCTGATGGTATTATTGTTCCCACCTGTAAAGATACCATACCAATCATTTTCTGATGCATTATTACCTTCAATATTATTATAATTTGATTCCTTGCACATCATTACAACCCCTCCCTGACCGTTTCCAGTCATTTTATTATAACCAATATTATTGTACATGCACATCATTTTCATAAAGAAGCCACTTTTTACATTATTAGTAAAATTATTGTGGATTATATTATTATAGTTACCATGGTCTCTACTTACTCCATACATAAAAATACCATTTCCACCCCCACCACAACCAGAATCAGGCCCTGTTCCATTAATGTTATAGATATCATTCTTGCTAATTGTGCAGTTATTCACACCTATCATATGGATACCGTGAGTTATACTATCAGAGTTGCCGCAATCATGGATCTTGCAATCAGTTACTATTATGTTATCAATACCAAGTGAACATTTACCTAAAGCGATTCCAGTATAGAAATTTTCGATCTCCAGATTCTTTATTGTGACATTGCCATAATCAGTATCGATAATTCCGGAATGTTCTGCAGCCACAGTCTGACTATTATTACAAGTAATATTTTCCCGATTTCCTATAATCTTAAAACCTGTACCATTAATTACAACGTCTTTTGCTCCTATGATCAATCCATATCCTGCATTCGGACATGTCATGCTTCCATTGAGTGTGCAACTCTTTGTTACTGTGTCTCCACAGAAGAAGGCGGTGCCATCATCCACAACACATGCATGCTCTGCTATGGAGCTTCCAATCAGTGAAAAGTATATTATCACCAGTGCCATAAGAATGAAACTTTTTCTCATCTTTTTTTAAGACTATTGATTATTTCTACCTTTTTTTCTGTAAATACAATAACCACCAGTTCCAATGATTAATAATACCAGTATTAATCCTGCTACTATTATTCCTGAATTAAAGACTGTGGCTTGAACAGGTACTTTAATACCGCTTCCTACACTGAAATCAGAAGATGGAGATGAAGAAACTGAATATACTGTAAAATCGAAGTCTCCTTTTGAAGATATAGGCGGTGTGAATTTCAGTATTACTTCTTTATTCTCATTAGCATTCAGACTGAAATTATCAGGTGAAATATGAAACCAGTTAGCATAATCTTCATCCACGTATACTTTATAATTTGAAATCTCAGTGCCTGTATTGATTATATATAGCGATCTGCTATCGGAAAGGCCAACTTGAGTACTAAAATTCAAATTCCCGGGTGTAACGCCTATACCGATAGCTGAAACTGTTTCTAATATAAAAAAAATTATTATTAACAATATAATAATATTCTTCATAAATTCATACCATCATTCTATCGAAAAAAAAAGGGAGTTCTAGGCTTGCGCCCAGAACACTATTTCTCCTTGTTTTTGTCCAATTCCCATATAGTCGCCAGGGACATTAAGCGATCCATTAGCTATTACTGATGCTTGTGCATCTATGGATATAGTATAATCACTCCATATAGCTGAGTCAAGCAGCAATCCGCTCTTGAACAGTGTATCTTCTGCCGGATTATCACTTACCTGAGTAGTCACATTGAAACTGGATCCGCCTTTATTCTCAATAGTCATGGATTGCACATCACTGGTTTCACCTGAATAAAGTTCACCAAAATCAATGTTATCAGGTGTAACTATCAATGAGATGGTTGGTTTGATATTCACACTCAGCGATACAGATGAGGAGACTCCATCTTCTTTTGGTTTGGCAGTCAACGTAGTAGTATCATCAGTATAACCATCCTTGTTTGCTGTGGCTGTGATTGTACCTGCACTGGTTGCATTTACTGAAATAACCACTGATCCATCGGCTTCTGTAATGCCGCTACCGTCAGCACTTCCGCTAAGAGTTACATTTGCACCCTCAACCGGGTTGTCATCGCTTGTTACTGTAAAAGTAACATTCGTAGCCTCACCAACTTTCACTTCGCTTAGACTGGCTGAAATTGATAGTGTGTGTATTTCATCCACTTTGGCAGTTAATGTAGTAGTACCGTTGGTATAATTTTCCTTAATTGCTGTGGCTGTGATTGTACCTGCACTGGTTGCATTTACTGAAATAACCACTGATCCATCGGCTTCTGTAATGCCGCTACCGTCAGCACTTCCGCTAAGAGTTACATTTGCACCCTCAACCGGGTTGTCATCGCTTGTTACTGTAAAAGTAACATTCGTAGCCTCACCAACTTTCACTTCGCTTAGACTGGCTGAAATTGATAGTGATAATTGCGTTTGGCTGCAGTTATATGGACAACCATTCCCGGTACCACCACTGGTCGAGTCGCAGGTGTTATCGTTAACATTGTTTGTATCAGCAGCATTACCATCAATTTTTATATCCTCTTCCTGGCTTCCGCATACAGTATTGTTTGATACAATGTTGTTTTCTCCAAATGGGCCTGGTGCTCCTTTTGTACTGATATAAATTCCATTATAATGGCCATCCGTACCCTTGGTATTGGTAATGGTATTATGTCTAATAACGTTATCATGACCACGGGTATAGAATCCATAATATGGACCATTATCAGTTATAGTATTATACTCGATAGTGAAATAATTTGACATCTTGCATTCTGGCATAATTCCTGATTTTGCATTTTCTGTCACCAGGTTATGACTGATTGTGTTATGCATACACTGAAATTTTGCATGGAGACCACATTTTGCATTGTTATGAAGATTGTTGTAGATTATGGTGTTCCAATCTCCTCCATAGTTTTCATCTGCTGTAACTCCATGTAATGAAATACCGTTTCCACCTGCACCACAGGTATCATCTGCTGTTCCCTTTTGATTGTAGATCTCATTTCCCTTTATAGTGCAGTTATATGCACCTGCTATGTGTATGCCATGTGTTACGCTATCAGAAGCACCACAATCATGTATCTCGCATTCCTCTACTGTCATATTCTCAACGGAAATTCCCATCACAACACCAGTACAGAAGTTCTCTATTTCAAGATTCTTTATAACCACATTGTTATAGCCCCCATTGTTGACTATTCCGGAATGTGTTACACATGGCTCTGTCTGGCCGGCAGTGCATGTTGCACTTGTAACATCTCCACTTATCTTATGACCGGCACCATCAATGACGACATCATCTGCTCCGATAATATAACCATTTCCTGCTGTAACAATATAGTCATCATTGAGTTGACAACTGCTTGTAATTGCTGTATCTCCGGGTGCAGGGCAAGCAGGCAGTTCGCCGCTTGCATTTCCTACCATAATGATCATCATTACAAGAAATATTTCAAATAATATTTTCCTATTCATCCATTTATCCTCCGAATTTTTTCTTCTGTTAATTTTTTATCTATCTTAAGCGATTTACAAAGATCACTTGAAAAGATAATTGCTGTTAGGTATACTAATAATATGCTCTAACAAATCTCGGTTTTGGAAATAAAACCTAATTATTCACTAAAAAGTGATAAAATTAGGGACATAAACAAATTTAAAAAGCAGTGTAATGAAATCTGTATGAATTAGTGTTTATAAATATATTTTTTAAAATCACTGGATTTTGGTATTGTGCCTCTTAGTATATAAAAAAAAGGGGTATAATAACCCCCCTTTTCAAATGTGTATACTACTACTTATTCCTGGCTCACCGTTCCATCCTGGCTCACGAAGAAGACATTATCACCGATCGTAACTTTCCAGTCCGGATAGTATGGGCTTGCATCCCTATGAACAAGCTCAGTCGTCGGTTTTTCTATTGATATATCTGCCTCATTGTGTATGAGCTGCAATGCCTTTGCTTCGGATACAGGCAAGTACTCTACAGGATCTTCGACCCATGAAGCCTCCTTGAAGCTTCCATCCTCTGTATCAATAAGCACAACGACAAGTGTCTTCTGCTTGATCTTCCGTATATCTGCGATTGACTTTTTGATTGGCTTTAGTCGTTCCTTTACAGAAAGATCAAAGGGTATTATGTAGTAATTCTCGTTGTCGCCTGAGACAAACTTAGGTTTACCTGAAACTGTTTTTGCAAAAACTTCTGCAAATGCAGCATCATATGGAACAAGTTCCTCATTAACACCATCGATCGCAGCCGTTACGATCTTACGTGAATTATCATTCCTGAGCACCTTCTTATAACTCACTTGTTCAGGGCTGTTTGCTGTGAGCGTCATCTCAGCAAGTGGTGTTGTTATTGCATCATCAAACCTTGGCTTCGAAGATACTAACTTTATTTCGCAATCGGGTTGTACCGGTGGCTCACATACTGCAACATACCTGTTCAGGTAGTTATCATCGACATTTACTCCTGTGAGAGTGGAGTAATAATCGTTTGTCCATTGATTCACAGTCTTATAGGTGTTCTCTCCAATGCCAGTGGGATTTGGATCATTTATCCAGAATCCATAGATGTCATAGCTACCAGAAGACTGCGGGTACGGATTTACACTGGTATGGATTCCTCGAATTACCATCCAGTTGGAATAGTCTCCATCAGTCGGCGCCACTCCAGGTCCCTTATGCTGCCAGTAGCAGATGTAGTGGAGTACACTATCAAGATTGTCATAATTTCCGATATCGTAATTCGCATAATTACCACCACCATAGGAGGAGGTATTATGCAGAATATCGTTTAGTGTCCACCTCATACCGTCCGGATCAACGAACTCAAGTTCTGAGTTGCACGGCTGATTATGTACAATACCTGTTTCGTTTAAATCCGATTGAGCCGGCTCCATAGATCTATAATGATTAACCATCATCTGCATGACAGCAGGTCCACTCCAGTTATCTTGCTCCCATGTGCTAAACGGATAATCCGGATGGTAGTTCAGACAGTAGTGGTTTAATGTGATGTTGACGTTGGTATCTTCTCCTGGTGCATTCACAACCGTATAATTTGTTACATTACAGTTACTCTCGTAATTGCCAACGTCCTTACATGCAGTGATCCGGAGCACATCACCTGGTTCAACCTCATCCGAGACGTTAAGTGTGATTTCGTAAAAATCATTTGCGATGTTAGCAGCTCTATCATCAACAACATCCGGCTTGTTCAGGTTCGTAATATTAACTGTGTCCGCTGCCGGGTCTGTGTAACCGCTGATCTTGTAGGTCTGTGTTTGTGATGGAGTTATACTTGCATTGCAGTCATTGGGATCGTTTCCGACAGTCCACTGGCAATCGCATGAAGCTTCGTATGATGCTTTAGCAGGATCGCTTCCATTGAACATTCCCGGATTGCAGCATGCACACTTACCACTGCCAGCTATATCGCATTCGCAATTTTCAGGCTCATCACTGTAGTATGTATCTTCATCGAAATCAAAGTAGACTGATACCAGGTTGTTGCAGTTCCAGGGGCAACCATTCCCGGCACCACCAATTGATAAGTCGCAGGTGTTATCGTTAACATCGTTTGTACCAGCAGCAGTACCATCAATTAATATATCCTCTGCCTGGCTTCCGCATACAGTATTGTTTGATACAATGTTGTATTGTCCAAATGGGGCTGGTGGATTTTTTGTACTGATATAAATTCCATTATAATGGCCATCCGCACCCTTGGTATTAAGTTTGTCTGTAAGCAGTGTAAAGGAATATCTCCTATATTTGGAACAGGCGTACCTTATCTTTCAACTTAACTTTTTTTCGTATTCCATAAAAACGTCATTAGCCATCCAGAAACCGAGAAAAATATATTGCATAGACACTGGTCTTCGGAATGCAGCATCTTTCAAATTCTCATCTGATGAAGGTAAACTTGTAGAGAACAGCACTTTCATCGAACTTAGAAGAAGAAATCTTGATGTTTATTACTGGAAAGGTCGTAAAGAAGTGAATTTTATTGTAAAAAACAGGGACAATACCCTGACTGGAATTAATGTCACTTACACTGATGCTATAGATGAAAGAGAGATCAAAGCATTACTTGAATTTAAAGAGAACTTTCAGGGAAGAATTTCAGAACTGGTCCTGCTTACAAGGAATGTTGAAAAATCAGAGGACGGGATAACATATGTTCCTATCTGGAAGTGGTTGCTTGGGTCCGACGGGTAGATGCAGAACACACCTGATCGACAGGATATTGACGTTGAGGTATATCCTGTCTATCCTGTTTAATATTTTTATATTCATATAGAATTTCATTGCAAGTACACATAAATTATAACTAATATTAGATACAATATATAATCACCATTAATGGAGGTAATAAAAATGGCAGTAGAAGATTTATTAAAAATAATTACTGAAGAGATTACCACTATGATCTCTACAAAAACTGTTATAGGGGAACATATAACTGTTAGCGGGACTACAATTATTCCGGTCACCAAAGTCACATTCGGTTTCGGCAGTGGTGGAGGAGAAGGTGGAAGTGACGAAAAAAATAAAGGTATAGGCGGCGGTGGCGGCGGCGGTGCATCCGTTTTACCAATTGCTTTTCTTGTAGTAACATCTGATGATGTAAAATTACTCACAATGAAAGAAAAAGGTGTGGTCACGCAGATCGCAGATATTATGCCTGAATTATTGGATAGATCAAAATCCATAATAGAAGGGCGTAAGAAAAAGGAATCACCTGAGAGTATAGAAAAAAGCGGATCTAATACTGATACCGAATAAACTTAACCGGCATTTAATAAAATGCTCTGGTTATTGGTAATAGGGATTATACTGATAATATTCTTATTAGCTTTAGCTATCTTAATAATCCCTATAAAATTCCATACAGAATCAAGTAGATCAAATGAAATTATAAATTTTAACCTGGCTATAAGCTGGCTGATATTTAAGATAAAATATACACTAAAGGACAGCCAGATTGAGATATTTTTTTTTAATCATAGAATTGTTGATCTGGTATCAAAAGGAAAAACTCCTAAGAAAAAAAAAACAGAAAAAAAAAAACCAAACGTCTCGAAACCAGCTGTTAAAAAGTCAAGGATCACTTCTTTTATAAAAAAACACCGTATACCTTCTCGTGCTTTAAATAAGAGCAAACGACTCGTAAGTCCGGATAATATAAGACATATCACTGGTCTGGTCAAACCAATGAGAAAATTATCCAGGGAAATGGTCAATACCATAAAATTCAGACATCTTAAGATCGATACAATATACGGTCTGGATGACCCTGCCCACACAGGTATTACAGCAGGTTTCTTCTATGCGACCCTTGGTTCATGCAAAACAGAACATGAGATCAGGTTCACTCCTGATTTTACAGGCCCGATGCTAGACTGGGACATGATGGCACAAATAACCTTTACACCGATAAATATATTTCCACCGATCATAAGATTTTCTACCAACAGACAGGTTATAAGGTCAGTATGGGGTATTATAAGATGTTGAGTTATCCCTTTAAAGAAGTAAGGTAATAAAATCCCTATGGATCCGATCATAGCAATTATTGCACTGGCTATCACTGGTATCTGTGTAGGGTTTGCCAGTGGACTACTCGGTATTGGTGGGTGTTTCATTATGGTTCCTGTGCAGTACTGGGTATATACATCAATGGGAGTGTGCCCTGATACTGCGATCAAGGTCTCGTTCGGAACGAACCTTTTGGTTGTGCTGCCAACAGTGATAAGTGGTGCTTATGGGCATAGCAAGAAGGGTGTGGTGTTCTGGAGGGCTGGAATTGTTCTTGGTATTACGAGTGCGATCGGAGCGGTGATCGGTGCTACGATTGCGGCACAACTGCCTGGTGCGATCCTTGAATTTGCCTTCGGTCTGGTGGTTTTATTAAGTGCTATTAGAATGCTCACATCAAAGCCGCCTAAGTTCCATGAAGAGTTAAAGGATAGTCAATTCCTGTGGGTCTTATTGGCTTTTCCAATCGGTATTGTGTCAGGTATTATTGGAATTGGTGGTGGTATTATAATGATCCCTGTGATGATAGTTGTACTGAAATTCAAGATGCATCAGGCTATTGGAACATCAACAGCTATTATGATATTCACAAGTATCGGAGGAGTGATCGGCTACATAATCAACGGACTTGGTGTCGAAGGTCTCCCGGCGTATTCGATCGGGTATGTGAATTTGAGTTCATGGCTCGTGCTTGCTACAACAAGTGTCATGATGGCACAGGTGGGTGTCAAAGCTTCCCACAAACTCCCGGCAAGAGAGCTTCAGTACATATTCATCACTATGATGATATATGTCGGATTGAAAATGCTCGGAGTTCTCGAATGGCTTGGACTATCATGATCTTATCTCCTGGCAATCACTTTGCTGGCCACGCCAATGCTTCGCATTCCTACCACTTGTAGCTTATATTCCAGATTCCAGCTTGCTCATGTGAGAGGACAGATTGCCGTGTGTGAGTTGAACAAGGGAGAATTAGAAATAGTTGAAGATAATATATTATATTCAGGCGATTTACATGGATTCAATAATTAAGGATAAAAATGCCCTCAATATTCTATTAGGAACACTTGAAAAACTGGATGACGAGATTGAATCAGCAATAGACACCCTTGAGATTATGAATGACCCTGAAACTTTGAACAATATCGAAGAAGGTTTAAGAGACATTAAAGAAGGACGGTTCATAACATTTGAGGATTTTCTGAGTAAACATGGATGTTAAGTACAGTATAATTTTATCAGATAAGTTTGATAAGTTTTTTTCTCAACTAGATAGAGTTTCTCAGAAGCGAATAGTTGAAAGATTAAAGGACCTTTTAAAGTATCCTAAATCTGGTAAGCCTTTGAAGGGTAGGTCCAAAGGTTTAGGTCACTGCGTGTAGGTAAGTATCGATTTTTATATGACATTCAGGAAAATCATCTTATAATAGTGGTTATTGCTATAGGCCATCGAAAGAATGTTTATGATTAGTCCTGAATGTGCACCTGCAGGCAGAATCGCTCGATCAGGCTGAGATTCACAGAAAGGCTGTAAGTGATGAGGTTGAGGAACGCAGAGAAGCGGTGATGTTACCGTAACTCATGACGCTAAGGTAACTAAAGAATTGCAACTAGAGGAACACCGAATCGATCATCGGAAAAAAACTGCTATCGAGATCATTGCCGCTTTTGCTATTAGTGTGCTTGTAGGCATCGTTTCGTCTCGTTATCTGGAAGATTTGACATCGACAGCTTCAACAGTTATAGCGTTCACCTGACGACCCGCCCCCAAAACATCGAATACGTATAGAACGCGTAGTAATCCGGATGATCCAGAATAAACTCCGGCGACTCAGGCATACACAGCCGCTGATACTGCGCCCAATCCTCTTCTGATAACTCCGCCCTCACATCCACCCACCGCATCTCAATAAGTGCGGTAAATGCGCTCCGGATCTCATCAGATAGCGGGGCGTAGACGTCGCTTGTGAATGTCCGGGCAGTAACGTCCTCCATGCCAGCACGACGAAACCACCCCATCATGCGTGGAAAATGTAACTCTGGCGCCGCTCCCTCAACAAACGGGGCAATCCCTGATAATGTCGCATTCAGATGTGCCTCCAGCACGGGATAGCCCGGGAGCAGTTGTTGAGATGACCATGCGAGGATGATCACACTTCCGCCGGGCTTTACCACCCGTGCGAGCTCCTTTAGTAGCGGCAGGGGCTCTCAGGCTGCGTATCCTGCGCAGTTCGCACTCCACACCCAGTCGAAAGTATCGTTGTCGAACGGGAGGTTGTTCATATCCCCCTCCTGAAAGGAGACCTGCTCAGAGATGCCTGCCTTCTCTGCAATGCTTCTAGCACAATCCAGGAACTCGGGAGACAGATCAACACCTGTGACATGCCCAGTTTCTCCCACGGCCTCTGCAAGCATGATGGCTTGCAAGCCGATCCCACATCCCACGTCAAGCCCCTGGCTTCCTGGCAGGAGATCGAGTGCATGGATTGCACTGCGCATGACGGATTCTTGCAGGGTTTTTGTCACCATCAGGCTCTGCAGGTAACTATCTGTGTTGTGTACAGTGCTTTTTGTGCTATTCTTTTCGTTTTCCATTTCTATACTCTTCTTTTTGTTTATTGACTGGTTCTATCTCATCCCACAGTACAGATATATGTTGTCCCAAATCAGATCGATCTGCTGCCGACTACCGGATATCTGAACGTATGAACGTATGAACGTCTTCACGCAATCGTGATAGACCCGTTTCTCCAGAGGAACCTGACAATCAGTATGGCTGCCCATACTGCGTTGTACATTCCGAACTGATGCTGCCATCCGCCAGACTGGAGCTGGTTCGCCACGATGGCATGAGCCACCTTCTCTTTCATGGAATCGAGTACTGGGTTATCATCATGGATCATGCCCTGGACAAATGTCCATTCCAGTTCATCCGTATCCGGGTCAGGAGGTCCGTCCGGCATCAGGATACTCATCGCCCACCCCATGATCTGCTGGATATGTTCAGATTGTTCTAATGGAGGCAGCTCACCGAAAGCGTTGATATAAGCGATTGCAGACCATATATCATCTCCTTTTGACACCTGTGGGAATTCTTCGATGAGATAGTCTCTTGCCCTTATGATCATCTCCCTATCTTCGATATTCAGGTTCAGGCGGCTCAGCCACTTTATGATCATACCGGTCTTGAACTCCACATAGATTCCGGGTCCCATGTATGGCGGGAGTTCGAACCTCGTTATCTCTTTTGGATCATCCCAGCTTCCGTTCTCCTTCTGCGTGGACTTGAGGTAGTGAAGCGTCCTTGAGAGCAATTCTGTTTCTAACAGGTCAAAGAAGTAGATATACCCGAGCGCAGCAGCCGTTGTCATAGGTGTACTCACATTCCCGTTATATTCGATCTCAAGTCCGTTTGCCCACCCGCCGTCTTCGTTCTGATATCTCTTGAGTGCTTCAATGGCACAACTCAGGTCGGATTCTCCTATCAGATGCAGAAATAGCTTATTTTGAACCTCATTTCCATTTTCAAGGATGAATACCTTTGCATTTTCGTATACTTCATTCATATTGATCATTCCTTTTCCAGTATATTTTTCATGTAGTCTTCAATCCATCTCTTCTCGGTATGAACATGTACCAGCGGTCTTGTCGCAAGAGCAATCACATGTTCGGGCAGTCCGAATTCCTCCATTTCACGCTTTGAATTATTCAGAAAGACGAGGGTATCGTCAATCGAGTGCAGGTACTTCCCAAAGCATTCGACTACTTCGTCCGTATCAAGCAGGGACATGTTCATGAGACCAAGATCAAATGCTGAGATAACCCTCTCAAACCCGGAGAGCAGTTGCTTTACCTTCTCTTTCATCACACTGTAGCCCTCATCGGTTACGGTGTATACCTTTCTGGGCGGCTTGTTTTCGACCACTTCGGTCTTACTCTTGATCAATTCCTTCTCTTCCAGTTTTTTCAGGACATAATAGATCGAAGAGAAACCAATATCTGTCCAGTTGCGCATATTCCTCTCTTCGATCGTCTTTTCGATCTCGTAGCCATAGCGCGGTCTTTCGCAGAGCAGTCCGAGGACGGCAACCTCCAGATTTGATATTCTATCCATAGAATACTCTATATGTGGAATGGTTATATACTTTTCTATGGATCATGACAAACAAAGCCGAGTGTTACTGACACGACAGCAAAGACCTGAAAACGAACGCTTCCTGACTTCGATCCCATATAGTGAAAAGCTCCCACCATCATAAGCCCAAGAAATGCCGGAGACCATTTGTACCAGCGTTCTAAGCTTGTCATATCACCGGATATGATAAACGAGATGATTACTACAACCACAAGTACTGCTATCACATAACTGAATATGCCTTTAGCGGTCTCCTTCGGAGTGGTCATCGGCGTTATCATAGCAAGCAGGAAGAACCATACGAAAAGGTAAAGGGGACCACATTAATATAAAGATACCAAATGGTCAGATAATCACATTGCTCTGTTCAAGTGACTTAAAAGTTGGTTTACTTCGAGCAGCAATCAAAAAAGCCGGGTTGACTGTGGAAGATTTTCAGATATTAATACAATAGGAGGTAAGATTATGGATTATACAGTACTTATTTACAAGGATGAAGAAGGAGGCTTTTGGGCAGAGGTACCATCCCTTCCTGGTTGTTATTCTCAAGGTGAAACAGTAGAAGAGACAATGGAACACGTGAAAGAAGCAATAGAGACCCATATAATAGCTTTGAAGGAAGGTCTTCAGGAGATATATGCCAATAGGGAATTTGTAATTGGAAACGTGACTGTGAATACAATTGCTTAATATAAAGAAATTAACTATAATTCCTTTTAATTCCTTCAATCTACCGACGCACCTTCCCCCTCTTACAGCGGGATCCGCACCTCCCAGCACCCAGCCGCTTATAAAAACTTATACCAATAATTAGAATGAAGATCGATTATCTGTTGCATTCCAATCCGATTGGTTGAATGTGAGAATTTGTCATATCCACAAAAGCTATATCCAGGATTTCCTTTAATTGCAGTTCAGTGGATTTAAAGATCTTAGTAATATTACTAAATAATTGCATCTGTTGAAGTAATGGTTGCAATGGTTTATTGTAGATCATCCCGTGAGCTGTTTCTTCATGATAGTCACGCCCAGCAGTAGTATGTAGAATAACATCACATCCCGGGTACCTGCATTTTACTCTCATTTTCATCATTCCATTCTTAATTTATTTTCACACAACTCTATGCACTTACTAATTGGTTTGTAGATATTTATACTTTTCGATCAATCGACACATATTATTATCATCATTTAGTTATTTGAATTCAAACTCCATTTTTGAGTGATTTTGTTCTTACTCTAATGCAAGAACATAACAAAAACCCAAAGATGCCAGGACGCAAAGAAAAATAATAATACTTTTTGCGTTTTAGTGCCTTTGCGCCTTTGCGTTAAAATGATGAAATACCAAAGAGCACAGCCACTCTTAAGTTTAAAGAAATAGATTACCATACCATGAATATACTTCAAATCATTTCGACCGAGATAGTATGTGATCTGAGCTATACCAATACGAAATTCTTAAGTAATTATATAACTATAATAGTATAATTAATGTGGGAGGATCTGAACTTTGAAAGCCATTCTACTAATAGTGATGATAGTATTTTTAACCGGATACATTTCTAACAATGTAGAAGAGGTGACTACATGAGCCGTGTATGTACCTCTATTCCAGGTCTTGATGATCTAATAGAAGGTGGGTTTGTAGAAAATGATGTTATCCTTATCACAGGTGGGCCTGGTACTGGTAAAACCACTTTTGGGATACAATACCTTATTGGTGGGATCAAGGATAAGAATGAACCAGGGATATATGTTTCCTTTGAAGAAACACCGGCGCGAGTGATCAGGAATATGTGGAGGTTCGGGTGGGACTTAGAACAGCATGTCAGAGAAAATATGCTAAGGATCATCCAGGTAGATCCGATCCGGTACAAGGATTTTATAATTAAAGAGGCACATTCCGCAGCCATTCAATTAAAGCCCGAAGGAAATATGCTCAAGAGCACGCTTGACCAGGTACAATTGATGATCAAAGAAATTAATGCCAGGAGGCTCTTTATAGATTCCATCACTTCACTTAAAATATCTCCGGATGAATCAATGGTACGTTTTACCATAATGGAAATGATCAAGAACCTTGAGAAACTTGACTGTACCACTCTGTTATCAAGTGAGATAATAAAGGAGAACAGTTCCTTTTCAGTAGAGGAATACCTTTGTGAAGGAGTGATCAAGCTTCATGTGTTTAGAATAGGCGGGAACAAGGAAAAAGCTATTGAGATCTTGAAAATGAGGGGAGTAAAGCATGACGAGATTATGCATCCATATACTATAATTGATAATGGAATTGTGGTTTTTCCCACTGATTCAGTAATTCATTCCATGGTTTAGTAATAAATACTAAGCTAATCAATTACAAGTGATCTAAGAAAATTAATACTGGCTTTACCATCATTAACACTTCGCGCTTCTAATACGAACTGCACATCTAATCTGCTCAGTCTATCAACAACCCCTGCCCAGTTGATCATACCTTTCCCTGCCGGAAGATGATCATCCCGTATTCCGTTATTATCATGAAGGTGTACATGCACAATCTTATCAATACACTTCTCAATAAAAATATCCACAGCCTTATTAGTATTACCATGTCCCACATCAAAGGTCAGACCGAGATTATCCCTGTCAACTGATTCGATCATTCCGAGCATTTCCTCTGCATGTTTACCAAAGATAAAATGCATATTGACCATATTCTCAACACCAACGGTCATATCAAACTGCGCCGCATGATCGCATAAAACTCTCAGTCCTTCAATATTCCTCTGCCATGCCATGTCAGGTAACTGCATACCAAGAGGTGAGAGATGACCAGGATGTACTACTGCAAGCCTTGCAAAAGGCGATGCCAGTTCAATATAATCTTTCATTTGCCTGATAGTCTCATTCCATATAGGGTCATTAAGACTGGCAAGGTTCAGATCAGAGAAGGGTAGGTGGATAGTAAGAGTGAGATCAGTGGTCTCGATGATTTTTAATACTTCAGGCATGTTCTTCTTACTTAGAGCCTGATTTCCCTCACAAACGATCTCCCATCCGGTAAATCCCATATCTTCCAGATCATAGACCCAATCAAATGACCTTGTGGTCGCATTGGCTGCAGTAGATGATAAACTGATCCCCTTAACATTAAATCCGAAGTTCATTCGATCAATGTCCCGTTATTTCGTCCTTCTACAGCTTCAATAATATTATTCGGATCATGACCGTCGATCACGATTGTCCTGATACCACAACGCTGGATGATCTTGGCAGCAAGCAGGTCAATAGGTGAGTTGGAACCCGCCGAAATATCTATTTTTGTTACAATATCAACCAACTGCGATGCAGTCATAGTAGTAAATTTCTTTGCATCCTTATTGTGCCCGGGATCAGCAGTATATACACCATCCACTGATGTAGCATTGATAAGAAGATCAGCCCCTTCGTATTCAGCCAGTACGGCAGAAACTGCGTCAGTGGTCTGGCCAGGTATCAAACCCCCCATCACGACGATCTTTTTTGATAATGCCGCTTTTCTTGCGTCTTGATAACTTGTTGGGGCCAAAGGATATGCCTTTTCGCCAAGAGCCGTAATAAGAAGTCTGGTATTTATACGGGTAATATCAATACCCAAACAATCACATTCTGCTTCATTGGCACCTAATGACCTGGCTGTTGATATGTATTCCCTGGCGATCCAGCCCCCGCCTACTATTACATAAACAGTATGATCCTTTGCAAGTTTTTTAATGGTATCAGCAAAGGACCGGATCTTTTTAAGATCCTGATTGCTGATCAGCACTGACCCACCGATAGATATTACAATTTTCATATTATTACCTGCATGCTCTATGTCATATAATAACTTAAATACAGAAGTTTTATTGATGAAGTTTTTTCTTCACCTTATCATAGATATTATCATCCTTGATATGTACAAAACGGGCGGGAATCAATGCCTTTTCGATCTTGATCGTATCACTTGCAGCAATATTTCTAAAATACTGTCCATCTATTACTACCTGGGCCTCTTTATCAGGAAGCATGAGTTCAACTGTTATTACACTTTGGCCGGGCACGGTCCACGGTCTTGATGCTAATTTGAAAGGTGCCAGGGGTACTACTACCATTGCATCTACTCTTGGGTCTACAATCGGACCTCCCGCACTCATGGCATATGCAGTGGAACCGGTAGGGGTAGCTATGATCAGGCCATCTGCACGCAATTGTTCAAGTTCATGATCATCTACCAGGATCCTGTAACCCAGCATCTTGGCAGGTTGGGATGTGATTATCACTACCTCATTGGTAGCAGGAGGAAGTAAATGATCATTGATCCACACGTTGAACCTGAATCGTTCTTCGACTGTAAATCCTGATAGGACTGAATCAATCGTCTGTTTTGCATCTTCTACATCCACATCCACGAGAAAGCCCAGAGTACCCATATTAATAGCAAGAACAGGAAGTGGATCACTCATATGCTGTATTGTTCTTAATACAGTCCCGTCTCCACCGACAGTTATCACTATCTCAACTCCTTTTTCCCGCATTCTGCTAACCTGGGTTTCTTCCATGTTCAGTTTACGGGCAGTACAAGGATCTACAAACACATCAGTCCTGTTCTTTAGATATGCTATGATATCTTTTGCAATTGCAATCGCATTCGGTTTATCACAGCGTGAGACCAATCCTACTTTCTTGATCAATTTATAACCCCTGTATCATTGGTTTTCAACTCTATTAATTACCTGTTATATCGTATAGTATTATAATCCTATTGTTTTTTCAAGAGTATTATGTATCAAACTGTTGGAAGATACAAGATTGACCTTACTGATAACATCCAGTTTAATACATAGAGGATTACCATATCCATCAGTTACTATACCACCTGCTTCATTGACAATAAGTATACCAGCAGCTACATCCGTAGGACGCAGTCTGTTCCTCAGATCTATAAAAGCATCGAACCTGCCTGAAGCTACATAACACAACTCAAGAGCGGCACTACCTAAAGAGCGGATCCTCCGTACCCGTCTGGCCAGACGTTTAAATACCTCTTCCCCTTTATTATATCCATAGGCAGCTATTGCACATTCTTCTATTTCTAACGTAGATGAGACCCGAATCTCGTTATTATTATAAAACGCACCTCCACCCAGTTCTGCAGTAAAATCCGTTCGATTGGAAAGATTGTATACTTTTGCATACTTTATATCTGTTATTTCATCATTTCCAATGGCTATGGATACTGAATAGAAAGGAATATTGTGAGTAGCATTATATGTCCCGTCCAATGGGTCAAGCACTACAGTAAATTCAGGCTTATCTCCAAAAATTATTATCCCTTTTTCCTCAGTAACGATCTTCATATCAATACCAGAGGATGAAAGGATATTAAGAGCAGCATCTTCGGCCGCGATATCTATTAACCTTGAGGGAGTTCCATCTGCCCCCATTCCAATAACTTTATCTCCCCGTGGAGACCCAACAAGTCCTTTTATAGCATCGGCTACTGCTAATGAAACGTCCTCACATAATAAAGCAACTTCTTCCAGGTTTTATCCTCCTGACATAATATATGATCTATTATCACTAATTAATCTTTGTCCGGAATCGTACCTGGCAATACTAATAGGAACTCGGAACTGCCGGTTACTTTTCAAGTGTAGTATTTTTTATGTAGGAATCAATTATATAATCGAAATCAATCACATCTATCCATCCGGATTCCTTGAAGATGCTCATAAAACAAATCCCGATTATTAAGGGTTTATCAGTGTTTGTGATGTCTTCTATGATATTCTTAATTTTGTTGACATCCATTTTCATCTTCGGCATAGCGAGACCACCCAGCAGAACTACCGTATCACATGACGGATCAGTACTCTCACCGAGCTGCATGCCCTGTGAAGTAGAGATAATGGTCCTTGCCTTATCAACTGAGATGTTGGGTATAAAAGCTATTTCGATTCCACTATCTCGAATCACAAAGGATATTAATTCCGCAAATGGAGTGCAAAACCCTGGTGTACCAATGAATGTTATTATCTTAGAATACTTGGTGATCTTACGAAATCCATTTAATACCCCACCTAATGCTTCTGGAACTTCGATCGTCTTAATACTAAATCCTCCTTTTTCTTAAACTGTTAAATACGCCGCCAACAGGACTCGGACCTGTGACATTCTGGTTGCTGCATACCACTTAAGGTTATTTAACAGCCAGACACTCTACCAACTGAGTTATGGCGGCATTATGTCTATTTTCTATTGACACGTTCTATTGACATGCTCTAATTTAAAGGTTGTGTTCAATGCGGTACTCGGGATAAATTATTGATCGTTATGGGCCTAACCGGATTTGAACCGGTGACCGCCCGGTTATGAGCCGGGCGCTCTAACCTGACTAAGCTATAGGCCCCCTTGGAAGCTTATGCGCTGTCAACAGGTCTTAAAAACCTTTGACATTCGGATTGATGTACGCCGTAAAAGATATTTAACAGACGGTGACTTCACGATTAAAGTTCTATAACATTATATCCGTTATCTTTCGACTCCTTGTAATGTTATTCTTTAATTTAAAGGTTTTGTTTAACATTAATTATTTCAACAATTTTTTGAAACAAAATCCTCACTAACGCTCGGATTTTCTTGACTGAAGATTAGAAGAAGCTGAAGATTAGAAGAAGCTGAAGATTAGAAAATGTGAACAGAGTGAGCATTTTCGATATATCAAGTTATACTTGATATATTTAAAAAAAAGAAGAGCCATAAGGCTCTTTATTCATTCTTCCTAATTAATAGGAATAATACTGCCATTGAGATCATTACAGCGACTATGCCAAAGCCTGGTGAGGGTTCTGCATCTTCGGAATCATTATCTGCAACTGCTGCTTCAGAGTCCGCATCTGCGTCTACTGCTACAGAGTCTGCAACTGCATCTGCTGCTTCAGAGTCTGCATCTGCATCTGCTGCTTCAGAGTCTGCATCTGCGTCTGCAGCTTCTGATTCATTACTTGCGTTTCCTTCGTCTTCAGCAACTACTTCTTCGGCATCTGTAGCCTCAGAATCTGCGCAAACAGGGGCAATAAGTGCGCACAATCCAAATATTGCAAGTGCCATAAGAATTGCTGTTATTTGTATATTTTTTTTCATTTCTTATCCTCCAAATTAATAACAATCATTTACAATTTGCGTTTTTATCCCCTCCATGAATATTGGATTTTCAAGTTTTTTCTCTGCGAATCCATATCCATTGACCTGAATAAAATCAGAAACATCATCGATTGCTATTATGTGTGAGTTTGCTTAAGTATTAATCATATAAGTAATTATTGAAATTTTTGTATAGTATATCAAGTATTACTTGATATATCGAAAATGTTTCACATTTTCTAATCTTCAGCTTCTTCGAAGCTTCAGTCAAGAAAATCCGACCGAAGGGAGGATTTTGTTCCTATTGTTATCTTGATATACTATAAAAAGAAATAACAGATAAATACGAAGATTCCTTTACTTGAGTCCGACACCAGTGGAATAAAATGAGGAAATAGAAATGAATGTATCAGAAAATATGAATTTTCTTAATGAGTATGAAGAAATTTTACCATATGTAAAAGTTATATTAGTTATAATCGCTGCTTTTTTTATAATTACTTTAATTAGCAGGTTTATTAAGCGATTGCTGAATAATACACTTTTACCTATAGACGTACAATTCCTCCTGCGAAGGATCGTAATATATCTTTTATGCTTCGCTGTCTTGATGTACACCACTATAGAATTAAATTTAGAAGAGATCTTTCTACCACTTATGGGAGCATCTGTTCTTGTTGGTGCTGCAATTGCTCTTGCTGTTAAGGATATTCTGGCTGATGCAGTTGCGGGTGTATTTCTTTTATTAGATAGACATTTCAATATAGGAGATAGTATCAAAACCATGGGTCACAGTGGAGAAATATTTGATGTAACATTGAGAAAAACACGTATTAAAACTGATGATGGAACAATAGTAATACTACCAAATGGAAAAATTGATTCATCGGGTTGGGTGCTATATGAAAATAATATAGAGAACTAGTGTATAGACTGTTTGTCTGATCCCTGAGTTGATTTCCAGTTATGACTCATATACCAGATAAACAGATAAATTCCTGAGCCTATTAGCATACCTGATCCTGCAAGAAGACACACATCCCATTTCTCCGGGACCTTTATAATTAAGTAACCAATTCCTAAATACGGCGGTGAAGAAAGTATGACAGCGATTATAATTTTTAAGGAATCAATTTTATTGGTTTTTCTAATTTGATACGCTATACTACCTATCCATCCCATGCATGCTCCGTATATTGCACCAAGTAGAATTGACATGATACTTATATAAAATGGTAACTCTGATGAGGGGTAGAACATGATGATACCTATAATGCCTATTACTATGAAAAATGTTAGTGGTACAAATTTATAAAACTTTTTTGAAATAATGTTTTGTCCCATATTATCGCCCTTAAAAATCGTCATACGAATTTTGCCATTAGCTTAAGTAGAAACCAGGGACGAAATATATTTTATCATCGAATGAAATATTTTCTTTCCATCTTTTGAGCCCAGTATCTCCTCTGATGCTCTTTCAGGATGGGGCATCATCCCGAGTACATTACCCTGTACATTCAGGATTCCTGCAATATTCTGCTTTGAACCATTAGGATTTACTTCCTCTGTGGCATTACCACCTGGATCCACATATCGAAATGCGACCCTATGCCTGGAATTAAGCCCGGATATAACAGATTCATCGGCAAAGTAATTTCCTTCCATATGAGCAATAGGTATCCTGATAATCTCACCTTCCTTAAATTCCCTGGTAAAAGGTGAAGTATTGTTCTCTACTTTGAGATAAACCCATTGACATCGAAATTTTGGATACTGGTTAGTCATCAGAGCGCCGGGCAGCATACCTGATTCTACCAGAACCTGAAAACCGTTGCAGATACCTATGACCGGAAGACCTTCTTCTGCCATCCTCTTGATGGAATTCATAATAGGCGTCCTGGCTGCGATAGCACCTGCACGCAGATAGTCCCCGTATGAGAAACCTCCTGGTATTACCACACCGTCATATCCATTTAACTCATCTTTATACCATACAAGATCAGTATCCACTCCGATGATCTCACTTAGTACATACTGCACATCATAATCGCAATTGCTGCCGCCGAACTGAAGAACTGCGATCTTCATATTGATTCCTCTATAACAATGTCATAATTATGTATCACCGGATTTGCCAGCAGTCTTTTGCACATCTCATCTACTTTACTATATGCCTCATCCGATGATGCTTCATCCAGATCAATGATAAACTTTTTCTGCAATCCCAGAGAAACAGTGGGATATCCCAGGTGTTCAAGTGCTTTTCTTATGGTAGCAGCTTCGGGATCAAGCATCCCGTCCTTAAGTCCGATAGTAACTTCAATATGATATTGCATTATATTATACCTCAATATCTAATAATAATAATAATAATAATAATAATAGATTTGTATGAGCATATCAATGATTACTTTTTCGGTATTTGCTTACATATTCTGCGGAGGGTATATTCCCAGGGTATCAAGCGCTACTTCCAGCATGGTCCTGGCACAGTCCACCAGTACAAGTCTTGAGCCGCGCAGGTGTTCATCAGCGCTTAGTACCGGTACATCCCTGTAGAATTGGTTAAACGAATCTGCCAGCTCTCTGGCATATACAGCAAGATAATGAGGTTTCAGGTCCCTGGCAGCCGTTTCTATTACCCACAAAAAGCGGCTTAATTGTTTGATCAGCTCGATCTCAGTATCTTCGATCAGCACAGATACATCAATATCGTGATCCGTATTTATTTGATAAAAACCTGATCCTTTCGCATTAGCCAGTATACTGCATGCCCTGGCATGGCTGTACTGGATAAAAGGAGCACCCTGTTTCTCAAAATCAAGCGCTTCACGCCAGTCAAAGACAGTGGATTTTTCCGGTGATACCTTGATCACATCATACCTGACTGCTCCGATACCAACAAATTTTGCCACCTGTTGTTTGAACTGCGAAGTAGTATCAGGTCTGCGCTTCTCTACTTCAAGCAATGCCTGGGCTTCGACCTGGTCCAGCAGTTCATCAGTTGTTATGAATTTTCCGCGCCTGGTGCTCATACTGCCTTCGGGAAGGGATACGAACTCGAATATTACAATATCAGGTTCCTTCTCGCCAAGTGCATTCAAAACAGCCTTTAACTGACCTGATATAAGCTTGTGGTCAGCACCCAGAACATCGATCATCCAGGTACACCTTCCGGCTTTCCAGAGATGGTAGGCAAGATCCCTGGTGGTATACAGGGATGTCCCGTCACTTCGCTGGATCACCAGTTTTTTCTTAAAGCCGTAATCTAACAGATCAACCATTAATGCGCCGTCATGGATTTTAGCCCTGCCAGTCTTCTTTATACGTTCTATAGTGTTATCTACATCCTGGTTCCTGACAAATGTAGATTCCCAGGCAAAGGAATCATGTTTGATATTCATGCGATCGAGTGTATGCTTGATACCGTCCATAGCCAGCTCAACGCCGTGCTTGAACTGCTTAGCAATTTCAGTATCACCCTTTTCGATACGCTGCATCAGTTCATCTATGTAGGCTACCTTTTCAGGTTCCTGTTCCAGCACTTGATTAGCCTTGATATAAATATCAGCAATAGCATGGTCAGGTTTTTTTTCAGGATCAAAATCGAATTGTTCCAGTGCCCATGAAACTATAGCGATCTGCCGGCCCATATCATTGATGTAATACTGGGATTCTACTTCATAGCCAGCTCTTTTGAGGATCCTGGTAAGTGTATCACCAATAATGGAGTTTCGGATATGTCCAACATGCAGCGGTCCGTTGGGGTTGACCGATGTATGCTCCAGGATCACTTTACCGCGGTTCTCAAGGGACTTGATATCCACTCCTTGTTCTTGAATGTTGTATAGTGTCTTATCTAAAAACTTCCTGGTAACAAAGAAATTTAAATACGGACCTGTTGTTTCAACTTTCTCGATAAGCCCATCATCATGGAGTTTGATAGATGAGTGTATCATTCGGGCTATATCCACGGGACTCTTTTTGCATATTGGTGCTAACTTGAATGCAACCAGAGAAGCAAGATCAGCGTGAATGGACTCTTCAATATCAAGGTCATTGACAGGGAGATCGAGTTCTTTTAAGGTTGTGGATAGGACTTCTATTACTTCTGATCTGAATTGTAGGAACATGATTGTCAGGGTCTATAGTTTAGGATGGTAAATGCCTGACTATGTACATAATTGTTTGCTCTTAATTATGGCTCATCCTCCAAACCGACTTCATACCTTTTTATATAAAGTGCATCCAATAAATCCACTACACCATCACCCTTCGGATCTGCTGATATGCCCACAACATCTGCGACCAGTATGCCTGGTGGGTTTGAATATTCAGGTTCTAATGATACAAGGTATCTTGCTATATATATCACATCCTTACTGTCAATGATATTATCCCTGTTTACATCACCTCTTCTTAGAACGCTTAGTGTGATGTTCACTGAATTGTTATAATTACCTCTAATATCCGTGGCATTGATAGTCAATTGATGTGTATGGTTAATACCCTCCACTGCATTTGTGGTCACTTCCCAGATATTGGTTCCTGGAATTCGTTCCATAGGCTGGACTGCTGATCTTCCTATTGATGATAGGTTAATGGTAACTTTTGATATACTGCTGCTTTTTGCGTCAGTTACTATGGCACTTAATACGGTAACATTTGTTCCAGGTGCTCTGGGTCTGCCATTATCGTTTAGAATAGTATTCCTGCTTGCTGATGCATCTGTTACAACCGGTGGCCGGTTATCTGTTATGGTGAACATTCCATTGGATACAATATGATCGATTGGCATGTAATGAATGTCATAAAGTTGCTCTACAGTGATATCAAGAAAACTTGTATCATCTATACTACCAGTCGCAGCAAGTTTGAGATATGCAAAGATTACATTCCCGCTTAGTCCTGATCTGTTTATCACGCTAATATACATCCAGCCAGTTGTGTTGTTGAAATTATATATCAGATCACCCATATCACCGGGTGTAATGTCTAGTACATGAAGAACCGAGGAATTGAAATTTATATTTATTGCACAGATTCCAAGGTCGGTTGGGCTTTTGATCATGATTGGGACTGTGATCTTTTCTTCGGGATCGACAACAATGTTTTCAATATATATTTTTGTGGAGTTGGTAGTGACCAGGGGATAATAATCGCCGCCTGTTGTTATATTTCCTGAGCAGTTGTATGGAATCTGTGTATCTCCAGATCCGTCGCTGTCTGTGTCGTTTCCTGTATAGTCAATCCAGTAGTTGCCGCTGATATAGGGGCCGCCTATGATGTTTAATCCTGCTGTTTTGGTGGTGTTCCAGGTGTTATTTCCATTGTCATAAGCGTTGTATGAGTTGTTGAAGTAGTTGTTAAATATAATATTATCTTCTGAACAATCCAAATGGAGACCACAACGGTTGTTTAATAGTGTATTACCAGTGAGTGCATTATCGCTTGAATTATCTAAGTGAATGCCATCGCCGTTAGTATTTGATACAATATTATAAGAGATATTGCAATAATTTCCACTAATATAAATCCCACCACCAGAATTATTCAAGATATTACTGTAATTTCCACTAATAAAAATCCCACTACCAGAATTATTCAAGATATTACAGTAATCCCCAAAAACACGAATCTTATCACCACCAAATATATTATTTGAGATAGTAGAATTATTTCCTATAACATAAATACTACCCGTACTAGATGATATTATATTATTAGAAATAATACAATTATTCCCAAAAACACCAATCCCATCACTGTAACCCTGAAACTTCCCGGCACCTTGTTCCACCAGAGTAAAACCGGATATATTTACCCAATCACTTTCCACATTTATTACATTTTTCCAATTACACACTCCGTGTACAATTACACCATTTACACTCTCACCCTGCAGTGTGAGTCGTTTGTTCACGCTCACATGTCCTGTATAGCTGCCGTTATACACAAAAATGGTTTCTCCTGTTGCTGCAATATTTACTGCTGTCTGGATTGGTGCCATACAACCATTAAACCTACCGTTCTTTCGCCACCACCCACTTGTATTGACATAGATATCTGCCGGACCTACATTATCATAATTAACAAAAGTCATTATACAGTCAGTCTGTGCTACCTTAATTCCAGTACTTTTGGATATAACATTAAGAATGGCTCTATATATTCCAGTATCTGCATCTGCTATGTATAATATAACATCACATGATTCACCTACCTCGATATCTGTTATTTCCGTTTTATCCAGCACTGCAATATCTACAGGGTCGATCATGGTAATAGCAAGCACATATGTCTCTTTGAAATTTCCCGTATTGGTAATTTCCAGTTCATATGTGGCATTTTTATCAGGGTATGTTGTTTGATCCGCAGGCTGTGAGATAACAGCATTATAGATACACTTAACTACTGAATTATTCTGGTACGAAAAATAATAATTTGATGCATTATCATATACTTCAACTGATACGTTATATAAACCATCCGTTGCTGTCGAATTAAGATAAAAATTTTCACTAATTGAGTGTTCTGTTCCACTGGCAGTACTTTCGATCGTGGCAGAGTTTATAATTGCTGTGCTATTTCTTATTATGATAGTATAGTTCTTTAGATCCGGTACAAAGCAAGTAAAATTTATCCACAACTGCTCTGCACCATTTCTGCAAACCGGAGCAGATCCGGTTGGTGCAGTTATTATGATTGGCGGCGATCTGGGTCCATATCGGACCAATGGATGATAATCACCGCCTTCTGTAATATTTCCTAAGCAGTTGTATGGAATCTGTGAATCTCCAAGTCCATCGCCGTCTGTGTCTTTTCCTGTATAATCGCTCCAGTAGTTGCCGCCAAGCCAAGACCTTCCTATGATGTTTGTTCCCGGGGTTTTTTCATATATATTCCAGATATTTGTCCCAGCGATAGTACTGCTACGTTCAATAAAATTGTCATAAACATTGTTTATATTATTAAAGTAGTTGTTGTAGATGCGGTTACTACCAGATAAATCCAGGTAGATACCCATTTCATTATCTAATACAGTGTTGTTGATAATCTTGTTGTATCTCGATTCAGACATGAAGATGCCGCTATTATTATTCGAGTTTATAATGTTGTTAGTAAGCTTGTTGGAATTCGAATTGTGCAGTTGAATGCCTATCCCATTGTTTGATACGGTGTTATTTACGAGTATGTTATGAACACTGTGGCTAAGTGAAATACCAATTTCATTGTTTGATATATTGTTACTTATAAGAACGTGATTGTACTCACCTAGCAAGACGCCTACCCTATTGTTCGATATGATATTATGTAAGAGTGTGTTATTCGGCTCTGCTATAGATATGCCGAATCCTTTGTTCGAATCTATAATATTGTTTTTAATAGTATTGTTGAAAGCATATACGCTGATACCGTCATATTTGTTAGAATTTATAGTGTTATTTGTAATGGTATTGTTGAAACCAATTAAAGCGATACCGTTATTTTCGTTAGAATTTATAATGTTGTTTGTAAGAGTATTGTTGAAACCATCTAAGATGATACCCCAGCCGTTATTTGATATATTATTATTTAAGATGTTACAGTGTCCCATAGTATAGAGATAAATACCACCAATCATTTCATCATTAGTCCCATATTCCGCCCCTGTCACTGTAAATCCGGAAATATTTACTCTATTCGCATACACATCAAAGACATGATCATTCGGATTTCCAGCAGTTACAGTTACTACATCCGCACCCGCACCCTGTAAATCGAGTCGCTTGTCCACATCCACATTCTCTATATAATTGCCAGCGTGTACAATAACAACATCCCCATCAGAAGCAGCATCCACAGCACCTGATATAGTAGAATACACCTCTCCCGACCCAACATGCAATTCTTCTGCATTCACTGTTGCACAGAAAAATACTGCGACTACAAACAACAGCATTATAGCCATACAAACACGAGATAAAGTGCCCTTAATACTACTTACCGGATTACATAAGATATATCTGTCTAACTCCACGAATTAACACTCCCCCTATTAATTTACGGAACGGATTGAATATTTATCCTATTATTCTAAGGTTATTATCATTAATAAACATTACTATTAGCCCGATATTCTTCAAAATTACTCTAGCAATTCACTAAAATTAACCTGTCTTATATCCTTCTTAACCTGAAAGAACTCCCTGGCCACCTTTGTTACCTTCTCCCTGTATTCAGGAAGAGTATATACCCCAACCCTCCAGTTTTCCATCTGTGCCTGCTCAAGGTTGCGTACAATAGGTGAAGCTTCATCAAGAGTTATCATCCTGCCTTCGAACATGATCACAGCTTTCATCTCAGCCATTTCAGGCATATCCGGTATATCAACCAGTATATATCCATGGGGAACGTGTGCTTGTTCACAGAGTTCCCATTCCAGTCTTTGTGGATTGGCCTGGTATTGTTCTACTATATTCCATTCAATAGATTCCAGACTTGCATATAGAGAACGTTTAAAAAGTCTGCGCTCCCTTATCCTGTTTATCATTTCGGCTGCATACCCGCTGCTATTCATTAACACATTCTCAAGCCCGAAATCATCCATTAACTGTAATCCGGCAGGGTCAAGTGTATTGTTTGATATGGCATATTGGGATGCTCGCAGTAGCATGGTCTCTGCTATCCTGCTCACATGATGAAAATATACTGTCGGGTGCATAAAGAACCTGGATACCAAAAGGCTCTCAGCCGCCTGGAGACCTCCTGAGACAATAACAAACCTGCCTTCATGGAACTTCAGGGAATGGATCAAACGCTCCAGATCAATAATACCATAAGCCACTCCGGTATAATGTGCATCCCTTACAAGATAATCCATCCGGTCGATATCGATCTCGCTATTTAATATACTGCCGATCATACTATTACCCTTGATGTGGGCAATGACTGATGATGGCTTAATGTCATATTTCTCAAATATATCCCGTATTTCAGGTTGTTTAAGGATGTGGTATATCTCTTCATGTCCGGTTCTATTATAATACTGCAATAGTTCCTCGGTTGCATGTGAAAACGGACCGTGTCCGATATCATGTAAAAGAGCTGCTGCCTTGATCTCTTGCGGATGGTGATAATCTACATGTTCAAGCAATTTACAGGTAAGGTGATACGTACCCAATGAATGTTCGAACCTGGTATGGTTAGCACCGGGATAAACAAGATTGGACATGCCAAGCTGGCATATGCGCCGCAGCCTCTGCATTTGAGGTGTATCAATAAGAGAAAGCGCCAGTTCGTCAAGTTCAATAGATCCGTGTATGGGGTCGCGTACAATTTTCATGATCCTTGGATTATATTTAATGCAGATAAAATCTATTATATATGTTTGATCCGAACAGTGATATTACTTTGCATGTCCATTACAGACTTAAAGAGACTATTGTAACCATAGGTGCTGACTCAGAAGATATCATCGAGATTGCCAGGGCCTCTATCAGATATCAGCGAAGCCTTCTGGAAGACTTTATCAGATCAGATCCTTTCTTTCAAATTACTTTTGAGCCATATGAAGTTCTCTCGTCTGCTCCTGAGATCATTCGCCGTATGGCACACGCCGGACAGGTTGCAGGTATCGGACCCATGAGTGCTGTGGCAGGTACTATAGCAGTTCTTGCAGTAGAGGCTATGATTGATGCAGGTGCAGTGTATGCGTTTGTTGATAATGGAGGGGATATTGCTCTTGTTACCGATAGGCCGGTTATAGTAGGAGTATATACAGCATGCTCTTCCATACAGGACCTGGCATTGGATGTAGCGCCATGCCAGGATATCATAGGTATCTGCACATCGTCAGGTACTGTGGGGCCATCGATAAGTTTGGGGAATGCTGATGCTGCAGTTGTGGTTTCAGGAGATGTTCCACTTGCAGACGCAATGGGTACTGCACTTGGTAATGAAGTGAATGATGTTGATGGGATCGAGAGTTGTTTTGATATGATAAGGGGTATTAAGGGTATAGATGGGGCACTTATTGTAAAGAAAGATAGATTTGCGGTATGGGGTGACCTTCCAAAGATCGTTAGAAGTAGGATGAAGACTGATATTATTACTAAAGCGTGAGTTTATGAAATATAAGATCAATATTTTTAACGTAGTTTTCTATATTTTGTAGAATTTTTATAAATAGACAAAATATTAAGAATAAATAGAAAGATTAAAATGAATTTAAATTGATACCTATATTTGTATAGGCACTGTACCATTTTCCAGTTATTTTTCAGACACGGATTTACACGGATTAACACCGATTTGATTTTGATCAAATACCTTCTATCACAAACTTAATGGAATCCTATGATATCGACCACAACAACCTTAAATCCGTGTAACCTGCACGCCCTTCAGGCGTAGCAGGCACTCAACTCCGTAGGAGGTGAGTGTATCTGTGTTACCTGCACGCCCCTTAGGCGTTGCAGGCATTCAACTCCGCAGGAGTTGAATGTATCCGTGTCTATGAAATTATCGATTTAAATAATCCTCTATTGAAATAACTGGTTTTTAGGATAGTGCCATTTGTATATAAAAATTTTGTGAGGTAGTGAAATAGGTGAAAAAAGTTTTTATTTAAATAGTATTAATGTAGTATACAATTGTATTAAGAGGATTATATTAAAGGATATAACTAGAACAAAATCCTCCCTTCGGTCGGATTTTCTTGAGTATATTAAGTTATACTTAATATACTATAAAAAACAGTATATTTTACTTTTTAATAAATTCAATAATGTCTTTAATCGTAGTTGAGGACAAAGAGCTAAAAGCAGCGGAATTATTTAGAGATGATAACAGTAGGGTGGATAATCTAAATACGCATATGGAGGCAGCATTATGATACGATTGTTACCAATGCTGGTGGTTACAGTCACAATAGTATTTGCTCTAGTGAATGTGGCAGGTGGTGCAACGTGGGTTGTGGATGATGATGGTCAAGATGCTATTCATCACTGGTTAAAAGATATTTGAGTAAGAGGACACTTAATGTCCATAGCCGATCTCCAGGATATTATAGCAATATGGCTTTCAGGATGAGATGGTACATAAGATCTAACAAATTACTTAATTTCCTTTCAAAATACTCGATGTATGAAAGAAATAATCGATAAGGTTGAAATCTGATTTATTCCGGAATGGTTATTTATACCTGTAATACAATGGAAATCATCAAATTAGCATTTTGACTTAAAAAATCTGTTTTCCCTGCACGCCCTTGTAAGCGTTGCAGGCATTCACCTTCATGAAAGGTGGATGTATCTGCGAAATCAGTGTCAAAAAGTTTTTTGGAGATACTGTTAAAAGGGAAAGATATTTATATGTGGGCTAATATTTAAACAATATTAACCTATTAAATACTATTAATTATTAAAAAAGAATTCAAAAAAAATTTTTAAAAAATGCAGGTAAAAAATATGAAAATTAGAGTTGTTAGTTCTAAAGAAGAAATAGATTCACTTGGAGACAGTGAAGAGATAGTACACATGGCTTTTCGACCATCAAATAAAGATATTTTTACTCTTGTTCAGACATGTCCCGGCTTGAAAGCCATACATGTACCAAGTTCTTATAAAAAGACACTATCCAAATCAACTGAAATGTTCCTGGAAATGCAGAATGTTACACTACTTGAAGGAGATGTCTGGGGTCACAGAAAGGATATCAATGAATATTATGAGATAAAGCCCCAGATATTTGACCGGATCACTGAACTTAGAATAGATGGGATATCAGATGAGGATATCCGTTCTCGCCTGGAAATGGAAACACGTCTAAGTAAAGACCTGATCAAATTCTTGATCTAATAAGGTACATAAGCAAAATCTTCAAGCTCAATCACTTTCTCCCATAGATAGTAACAGTCACAGTCTACATTTGATAATATATTCGTGTCCTGGGTAATAGAAAAATCACGAAGTGATTGGGCTACATCTTTATCACATTTTCTGCAATTATGCGGACCACGTTTTGCACCTGCACCAACCGGGTCAGACATAAACGTTACATCAGGAAACATCTTTTTTGCCTTACTTAAAATAAACACCGCACTCCAGAGCCAGGGAGGACGGTAATCCTTTTTATTAAAAAGCCTTTCTACTTTCGTAGCTCGTTGTACATTGCAAAGATTTAATGAGATCGTTGAGGAATAGGGTATGGTATCTTTGATAGATGCCAGCATATCATTTATTGCTGTTTTTTCAGATAACAATGGTGGCTTTAATAATAGGTATGCTTTAGTAGATACTCCCATCTCACCGGCTATACCGGAAGCTTTAACAAAATCAGTGAAATTGAATCCTTTATTAATACATTCATCCCTGATAACATCATTGCTGGTTTCAAGCCCCATAGCGACCTCAAGCTTTACATTATATTTTTCAAGTGTCTCAAGGGCACTGGAAAGAGTGTTTTTATTTATAAATTCAGGACGTGTTTCAGCTACTATTTTTTTTATAGTACCCGTACTGGCAATACGTTCAAGTATCAGGTTTCTTGTAGAAGGTGATATCTCCCTGTTATCAAAAAAACTACCGGATGTGAATATCTTAAAAAGATTGGTCTGAGGTTCCATTTTTCTAATAGCATATTCAAGTTGAGATAAAAGATCATCCTCTGTAGGTGGTGTTATTGCACTCTCATTGTAAAATCCACACATCGTACATCCGGTCCAGTAGCATCCTATAGTACGAAAGATTATAGTAAGTGATCCTACTGGTTTACTATTAAGCAGGTCTTGCCCTGGCCATACGGCTGCAGGTATATCGTTTGATTGATTTCTTTTTTTCATTTCTATTTAGTCTTTTTACATAAATCTGTAGTTCGTATATTTTTTATAGTATATCAAGTATAACTTGATATATCAAAAATGCTCACTTCGGTCACATTTTTTAATCTTCAGCTTCTTCGAAGCTTCAGTCAAGAAAATCCGACCGAAGGGAGGATTTTATTCCTCCGGGATCAGAGGCAAATAATCACCGCCACTACTTATCCTTTTATTATATGGAAGATCCGTATCTCCTATTCCATCTTCGTCCGTATCAATACCAATATAATCAGACCAGTAGTTACCACCAAGATACGGGCCACCTACTATATTCGTACCCGCTGTCTTTGTTGAGTTCCAGATGTTGTCTCTATGACCTATGACGTTATTCATTATATTGTTGAAGTAGTTGTTATAGATTATGTTGTTACTCGAAAGACGCAGGTAGACTCCGTTAGTGTTATTTGAAACATTATTGTTTATGAGCGTATTGTTACCTGAAGTTCCCAGGTGTAAGCCAATCCAGTTGCATAAGAAGTCATTGTTCATAAGCATGTTGTTACTTGAAGATTCCAGGAAGACGCCGTTCCAATTATTCGAAACACTATTGTTATTGAGCATGTTGTTACTTGAAGATCTCAAGAAGACGCCGTTCCAGTTGTTCGAAACACTATTGTTCATGAGCGTATTGTTACCTGAAGTCCACAGTTGAATGCCATTCCAGTTGTACGAGATGTTATTATTGGAAATAATGCAATGATCTATATCACTCCCATGATCATTTAAAACAACAATCCCGTCATTACCAGGATAAAATTTATCAGAATCTTTTTTCTTCCCAATAATATTGAACCCTGATATATTCACCCGGTCTGAATTCACTGTAAATACATGATATATCGACTTTGCAGTCACACTCACCTTGTCCGGCCCCTCGCCCTCCAGTGTGATCTGCTTGTTAATGTTCACATTCTCGGTGTATGTGCCATTGTACACAAACACATGCTCACCTTTGATCGCATTATCTATCGCTGCCTGTATCGGTGTTGAGCTTGTATTGAATACGCTGCCTTTGCGCCACCAGCCAGTCGTGTTGACATATATATTTATTTCATTTACCGATTCGACATGGACCAGTGGAAGGTAATCGCCGCCGTTTATAATTCCTCCAGTGGAATTATATGGAATGAATGTATCACCAAGACCATCTCCATCCATATCATTTCCTGAATAATCCGACCAGTAATTGCCGCCAAGATACGGACCACCTGCAATATTCGTCCGTATTGTCTTTGTTGTGTTCCAGATATTTATTCCATCATCATAGGCGTTGTGTATGTTATTGAAGTAGTTGTTATAGACAAGGTTGTTGTTTGAATAAAATTCCAATGAGATGCCATAGTATTCATTCGAGTTTACCGAGTTGCTCGTGAATGTATTATTATTTGATAATAGCGCGTAGATACCAATGTAGTCACTCGAGTTTGCTGAATTGTTCATGATCGTATTATTATTCGAATCACACAGACGAATACCGATGAAGTAGTTACCTGATGCGTTGTTATTTATAAGCATGTTAGTATTTGAAGATAATACTTCAATACCATAGTAGTTCAAACACGCTGAATTATCCACGAGTGTGTTATTGCACGCAGTCAGTAGATAGATACCAAGACCGTTTAAGTTTGCTGAGTTTTTATTAATAATGTTGTCATCAGAATATCCTAAGAAGATTCCGGAAAAGGCATTACCTGATGCATCATTATCCGTAAGTGTGTTACTAGTGGAATTAAGCAGGTTGATACCGTTTTCAAAATTTTCTGTAGCAATATTATCCTTAAGTGTATTGCTATTTGAAGAATCCAGGCTTATACCGTTAAGGTTATTCGATTTTACCATGTTGTTTGAAAGTATATTATTATTTGAAGAATCCAGGTAGATTGCGTTGAAGTTATTAGATATATCATTATTGGAAATATTACACCGATCCACACCACTCCCAAGATATATCCCGGCTTTATAGCTGCGTTTGGCTCTTGTCACTGTTAACCCTGAGATGTCAACATGGCCGACTGTTACATTAAAAACATGATTGTTCGGATCAACTGCAGTTACGATCGTATCCACAGGATTCCCAGAACTGGAAAGAATAGATAATTGCTTGTCCACTATTACATTCTCATAATACGTCCCGGGATCAACAGTGATCGTATGACCATCCTTTGTATCAATATCATTTATTGCAGCATTGATCGTTGAGAAATCCTCACCAGTATTCAGATTATGGACAAATGCCCCCTCTTCTATCAGATATACCTCCCAATCTTCGGTCTCACCATATTCAAATGGAATCATAGGAGCATATCCGCTCATTGTTCCATCCCATGGCGTATTTAAAATATCATGTCTGGTCAGTGTAATCCTGAGCCATGTGGGTCCCATGGTTGTCCCGATTGTTGAGAAGGGGTCGGAAATAATTACTTCTTCCTGATTGGTTGTTGTTATTTGCTGGTTACAAACAGCATGTTCTCCCTGATCCTCCCAGTCTCCGTCTTTATTTAAATCGATCAGGATGTTAACTATGAGATTTGATGATGGAGCCATAAGGTCACTTACTTCAAAAGTAACTGTTTGACTGGAATTATCTGATAATATGAAAATATTTTTCAACCCATCATCAAATGGGTCAGAATCAGAAATCCTGGCATCCGGTTCAGACTCTTTCCAGTCACCATCACTTCTCAAACCAAAACATTCCGTATCGGTCGGGTTGTGCCTGGCACCATCACTGGCAAGTAAAGACGGATATGTCGGATCAGGTGCATCACCGAGTTCAAGCCCACTTGTTCTTGCCCTTATTCCTATATCAGTAAGATTATTGTCGATCATTAGTTTTGAGAATTCTGACCCATTTCCACTTACATAACTTTCACCTGAGCCAACCCTCTCACCTGAATCAATTGAGTTATCAGAATTTTCCTCACCTAATACCACATTAACAGGCTGAGGAAAATCTATTGGTATTGGTGTATCAGATGTTGTAGTAATAAATTTAACCTGTACTATGAAATCATCACCGCTGGTTAGAGGTATGGGCGTATTTAAGGGGATTGAATAATATCCCATCTCGTTAGTGTATCCTGTTTGAGTTGTACCTAGCTGGTTGCTGAATGTATATAATGGGTCATTGCTCATATCATCAAATACACTGATCTCATAAGACATATCAACATCAATTGTCCAGAAATCAACAGATTCCAGTTGACTATCCCGGGTAGGTATTAACCGCACTGCACCCCATGCAGTGTTAGATCCATAACCATAACCCAATTTCATACATCCGTATTCATCATGGTAATATATCTGACTACTGGCATTGTTGTAGCCTGAAATAGCACTTGTTTCATCTCCCAGGTTTGCTGAGCCGTATGCTACCCATGCACATCCCGGATAGGGTCCTGATATGGCCCAAAGATCCCCCCAGCTATTCTTTATCAGCCATGCGCCTTTTCCTTGTGAGTGTTTCTTTGAGTCATCCCAGCCAAATATCAATACCGCATGATTCACCTCTTCTGTGCCCCGGTATTCATATACTCCACCTGAGTAAGCACCAAACCCTGGATCGTTTGTATTCATAGCCGAAAAGACAGGTCCATATTTAAGTATCGCATTTTTAATAGCATCTATTTGATTTTCTCCGTTACTATCGGTGATGACCCTCCAGTTGTCTACATTCTTGAGTAGAGCACAGTTATAGCAGGTTTGCCATGAAGAAGCATAGGGATGGCATAACTCATCCGAAGCCCCTTTTGTGGTGAAATAATTTGAAGTCCAATAAGCAACTCCACCATCACAGAACCGTCCCCGTATGTTACAATCCCCCACTTCCTGTTCTGAGAAATCAGGCAGGTATCCTTCACGTTTAGCAACAGTGGATTCTAAGTCCGCAGTAGCACCGAAGATCCAGCATGAACCACAAGGTCCCTGGTTTTTAACCGGTGTTACATATCCAAGTGCCATTGCATCATAAGAAGAAGGTAGTTTGGCTAATGATCTCATGCCTTTCCCTGACTCAGAAAGTTTGTCCATCGAATTAAATCCGACATTATTAGGAAGGGGAGTAAGAGGCTGTTTTATAGGTTTAAATCCGGACAGTTTCTCTCTTTCTTCTTGTGGTAGTTGAGTAACCCAGCTTTCAGCTACTGTATAATTATAACCCTGATCATAAATTAACTGCTGAAGTGCTTCTATATTTACCAGGGGTTGTGTATTTAGTTGTATATTTGAACCAGATGCTGTCGTTGGCATTGCCGAAGCAAAAAAAATTAACGCTACTATTCCTATAAAAACAAATACCTTTATTGTTGTTTTATTCTTCATATGTCCCACCTTCTTTGATCATACATTTTTAAGCTGGAAAAATGACTGATCATTAGTGCTAACAATGATCAAAAACAGGTTAAAGTGCTACAATTAGCTTTTTTATCACCTTTTTATTAAGATCATACATCCACTTCCAAATGATGATCCGGATCAACACTGTAAAGATTATTATATCTCTAATTATTTATAATGTTTCCTATGAGTTTGATTATTGCAAGGTTGTAAAATAGGTGATCGAAAAGTCTCTAATGTTACGTCGACCTTCAAGTATTAGATTATGAAGGGCATAGGCCATATTGTATGGTTGACACGATACTAGTTTTTCTGTGGTTATTGATTCTTGACTGATGTGTTTTTGCTTAGGCAACTCACAAATAATAATTTACCCATTGCTGAACGAAACATCCTTTCAGGCGTGTTTGTTACAGGTCTGCCACTATTAAGTGAATATA
>JAIOQW010000140.1 GCA_021108405.1 Methanosarcinales archaeon | reverse complement strand
AGAACTGAAGAAACTAAATGAGTTGGTTGAAATTTGAGAAGGGCTGAATAGTTACAAGAAAAGATCTATTCACTTCAAATCCAAGGGTAAATAGTAACTCCTTAAAGTTGAACATGCAATTTTTCCCCAATCTTTAAGATACAGCAAATGCATGAACTGGTGGGTGAATAAAAATGGAAAACAACAGGATACTTGATATAATCAAATCCAGAAAAAGCGTAAGAGAGTTTACTGATCAGACGATTGAAGATACAACAATAAGTAATATCTTAGAAGCCGGTCGCCGGGCACCTTCCGGTCTTAACAACCAGCCGTGGTGTTTTATAATAGTCAGGAACAAAACAACGCTCAATTCAATAGCGAAATGTACAAAATATAGCTCCATTATACACGGTGCACCTTTATTGATCGCTGTTATGCTTGATAAAAATGTTATGTATGATCAAACAAAGGACACCCAGGCATGCGGTGCAGCTATAGAGAATTTGTTACTTGCAGCACATGGTATGGGTCTGGGAGCGGTATGGCTGGGTGAGATATTGAATAAAAAAGAAGATGTGAACCGTATTCTTAAAGCTCCGGACTCATTTGAATTAATGGCAGTAATTGCTATTGGACATCCTGCATCAGATATTAACCATCCAAAAGGACGGCGTGAGTTATCTGAGATAGCTCATAATGAGATATTCGGTATTCCCTGGAAAAATACCAATTAACAATAAATCCGTGCAAATCTGTGTTACCTGCACGCCCTTTAGGCGTAGCAGGCACTCAACTCCGTAAGAGTTGAGTGTATCCGTGTCTGAAAAAATGCTTTAAAACATCATAATTAATTACTTAACCGATCACATATGAAGATGTACTACTGTTTCCTGAATATCATAATAATACCAAGAATAATACTTATAACAAACCCTATAAGTCCAATGATCTCCAGCTTGTTACCTGATGTGAGTAAAACAATTGAAACGACCAGAAGAATTGTAAGGAAAATATATTGTAATATATGATCCATCATACTTTTCTTTAAAACAGTGATCTCATGTGTGCTCAAATTTGCTGATTTGACCATCTTTATAGTATCAAAGATATCATTAATGCCAGTAGGCATTTTCTTTAGCATATCATAGAAATTATCCCATTCCATCTGGAAGTCCTCAAATATTTTAGATGGAGATAATTTTAATCGTACTATATCCTTTGACAGATCCTTTATTTCATTTATGATATTATAATCAGGGTCAAGATTAAGACAGGTGCTCTCTACCAGAACGAGTGCCCTCTCCAGCAAAGAAAATGATTTTGGAAGGGACAGATCATATTTCAATGCCAGTTTAATGAAATCGTCACTGTGATGTTTACTCTTTTCGTAATGGTATCTGGATATAAGTTCATCCATATCCCATTTGAACATCCGTATATCAATATTATCAGGATTCATCTGTGCAAGTCTAAGAAATGATTCGGAAGCGTTGTCCACATCTTTTGCATATACTGCATGAAACACAGCATACATATCTTTTTTTGTTTTATTATCCAATTTGCCTATAGCCCCGAAATCAAGATATGCAATACTCCCGTCCTTCATAACAAAAATATTGCTGGGATGCGGGTCTGCATGAAAGAACCCGTCTATATAGACCATTTTTAAAAAACTGGATGAAATGAGTTTTGCCAGTTTTTTTCTTTGTGGTATACTTAATTCTTTATAATCCCATACCGGTATTCCTTTGATCTGTTCCATTACCAGGATATTATCATTGGAGAGCTCCCAGCATACTTCAGGAATATGCACATCTTTAACATTGTTAAAATTGTCCCTGAACCGTTCCATATTGAGAGCTTCATTACGATAATCAAGTTCACGAATCAGCATGTACTTAAATTCATCAAGAAAACCATCCATATCAATATGAATCTTAATCCGTAAGAGCTTTCTAAAGAAAAATTTAATGTCATAGAGTATATCCAGATCAAGTTTGATCATATCCTCCATACCAGGCCTGGCTATCTTGATCACAACATCATGGTCGTCTAATACTGCTTCATAGACCTGGGCAATGGAAGCACTTGCTATTGGTTCGGTATTAAATTCATCAAATAAAGAAGTAATATCACTATAAGTTGTTGTTTCTTTCGAAGCTATATTACAAATCAGACTAAAAGCTTCTTGCATCTTTTCAAAATCATAGGCTTGAACATTCTCCTGAAGTTTTTCAAGTTCCCTGCCATATTCGGCAGGAACAATATCAGGCCGCTTACTCATTGCCTGACCGAGTTTGGTGAATGTGGGCCCGAGTTCTTCAAAAGCCATACGCAGTTTAATAGCATTTTCTTTGCGTTGATAATCGATTGTGCATGTACAGAGATCTACAGCATCATGTCGTCTTTTTAACTCATTTAATATAATGCTAAAAATCCTGTATTTATAGAAAACATGAATGATTTTGATGTTTCTTTTAAATTTATTGAACATGCTATAATAATTGTGTGCTATTTGTTTATATATATAAGCATACCAATACTATATCATGAATATCCTTATTACCGGCGGTACTCTCAATATAACTGATGTAACAGGCTTTCTCAATCAACTGGTTAACCTGGGCAGCAAGTATAATATTACCATCCAGGCACTGGATGCAGACCTGATATCAGGCAGCAGGCATCTGCAATCTGCAATCAACAAAGCACTCAGATCATTTAGCTCACTCAACAACGCAGCTAATGATCCGGGTATGAGGATAATGATATACGCATCAGGAAGACGACAGATAGAGCGGGCCCTTGCATTAGGTATAAAAAAAGGTAAGATGCGAATAGCAATTGTGCTGACTGGTAAGAACGCAGTTGATGAGGCCACAGTTGAAGTCGAAAGTCTTCTGGATACAGTAAATCCCGATGTGATTGATTATTCCGATGCTAAAAAGAAAGGGATAATAGATTTCTTTGATATCACAACTGATGAGATCAATGCAGTTGGTGTTGAAAAGATACCTGAGCTTGTACTGGAGAGAGTAGCTTTGATAGACGTTTTCAAATAAGATAGATTAATATATTATCTTAGTATATCAAGTATAACTTGATATACTCAAGAAAATCCGACCAAAGGGAGGATTTTGTTCTCCCTATGAGATATACAGATCCGATATAATCCTTATCCGGAGGTGAAATTGAATAATGTGTAGTGTAGGCGACGGTTTTGGTGTGGATATACAAGATGTCCTGGAGCCAAAGAATTATAAATGTAATGATTGCGGTAATCAATTCCAGGGCATAGGCAAGAAGGTAATATGTCCGGCATGTCAGTCAGATAGTGTGAATCTGGCATAAAGAAATGATTAATAAGAATTAAATGTTAAACAATGATATAATACCTTTAAATGATACTGGAATACTATTGCTACACGGCGAGAGTGGTATCATTGGTATTGTTAAAGCAGGTACTAATAATATATACTTTATAGAGACCGAAGAAAAGGAGATTGTTCTTGGTCTGGAACCAGACGATCTCTTAGTAGCATCAGGTTTTGATACTGAAAAAGTCACTATAAATGCTATAAAATGCGTACTTTATATGATAAGGGAAGTAGGTACGCCCCTTATTATTCTGCCTAAACACCACCCTGCAACAAAACGGCTCAAGATAGTGACCTCAATTGGAAACAGGACCTGTATAAGCTGTGATATTACTCCGGGTACACATCCGGAACAGGATATGTTATGCGGAGTAGAGGAATTCAGCGGACTTGGGATAGTTGGAGTGCCTGGTGGTGTAAAATTTAATAACCTTTGTTCAGGCAACATTGAAGTAGTCCCGTTTGTCATATAGCATATAGGGCTTAAGCTGATCTAATACAATTATACTATGACCACAGGATATTATGAATATGATTGATCTCATCGTGACATCCATATGGCTAATGATCCCTGCTTATATTGCTAATCCCATGGCTGTGGTCTTTGGTGGAGGGGCACCTATTGACTGTGGAAAGAATTTCTATGATGGAAGGAGGATATTAGGTGATGGTAAGACAATAAGAGGACTCTTAGCAGGAACTGCATGTGGTCTGTTAGCAGGTATCATCCAGGTAATACTGGCACCTGTTCTGGCTGCATCCGGATTGTTTGGTAGTTATGACATTTTTCAATCAGCACTTAATGCATACTCATTTAATACCATACATATAGTGTTTTTAATGGCACTGGGCGCACTGCTGGGTGATAGTTGCGAGAGTTTTGTTAAAAGACGTATTAATCTCAAACGAGGTGCTATGTTCCCGGTTGCCGATCAACTGGATTTTGTACTGGGTGCGTGGATACTGACATATATACTGGCATCTACCTGGTTTATTACTCATTTTGATATCCGGATAATAGTTACTGTACTTATCATCACTCCCCTGCTGCATATTTCAACAAACATAATAGGATATTTTTTAAAATTAAAGAAAGAACCGTGGTAATCATGAAAATCCCAAAACCGCTTATTTTGATCATACTTGATGGATGGGGTATCAACCCGAGAACAGAAGGAAATGCCGTTTATCATGCACATACACCTGTTATGGACCGCATCATTTCACAGTATCCTAATACTACACTTGATTGTGCAGGAGAACCTGTAGGACTGCCTGAAGGCCAGATGGGGAACAGTGAAGTAGGTCATCTGAATCTGGGTTCGGGACGCGTGGTATATCAGGATATCTCCAAAATAAATAAGTCAATACATGATGGTGATTTCTATTCTAATAAATCATTATTAAGTGCTATAGAGCATGTACGAACAAATTCATCTTCACTTCATATAATGGGGCTTTTATCTGATGGTGGTGTCCACAGCCATATTGATCATCTGTTTGCATTATTGACCATGGTAAAAGAAGCAGGGATCAAACAAGTCTATGTACATGCCTTTTTAGATGGTCGTGATGTATCGCCCAACTGTGCCGGGGAATATATACTAAAAACCGAACAAAAAATGAAAGAACTTGGTATAGGAAAGATAGCTACGCTAAGCGGACGCTATTATGCAATGGACAGGGATAACAGATGGGAACGTGTCCGGCTTGCTTATGATGCCCTGACACAGGGTACAGGAGAAATGTCACACAGTGCCAAAGATGCTGTATCCGATGCATATGAAAGAGGAGAGAATGATGAATTTGTCAGGCCTACCATAATCAACACCAATGGTAATCCAACAGCTACTATACAGGACAACGATGCTGTGATCTTCTTTAATTTCAGGCCTGATAGAGCACGGGAAATTACTAAAGCATTGACTATGCATGATTTCTCAGGATTTGAACGAAAAATTACACCAAAAGTGTATTTTGTGTGCATGACCCGGTATGATGAGACCTTTGACCTGCCAATAGCTTTTCCTGATCAACCACTTGAGAATACTCTAAGTGAATATCTTAGCAAATTGGGTAAAAAACAGTTACATATTGCCGAGACTGAGAAATATGCCCATGTAACATTTTTCTTTAACGGAGGGGTGGAAAAGCCTTATAAAAATGAAGATCGGATTTTAATACACTCTCCTTTAGTGGCTACATATGACTTAAAGCCAGAGATGAGTGCATATCAGGTAACTGATATACTGGTCGAAAAGATCAATTCAAGGGAGTATGATGTGATCATAGCTAATTATGCCAATCCTGATATGGTAGGACATACAGGAATATTTGATGCTGCACTTAAGGCTGTAGAGACTGTGGATGAATGTCTGGGCAGAGTACTTGAAGCAGTAGCATCGCAGGGCGGTGCGGCACTTATACTGGCAGATCACGGAAATTGTGAACAGATGATCTACTATGAGGATAAGAGTCCGCATACGGCCCATACAACAAATCCGGTCCCATTGATCATAGTATCAGATATGAACATTGATCTGCGTAAGGGTATTTTTGCCGATATTGCCCCTACTATACTTGAGATACTTCATCTGGAAGTACCACCTCAAATGACAGGACATTCCATTTTAGATTGGAAAGAATAATAAACCATAATTGTAATAACCAGATACATGACAGGCGTAGCAGTAGTTTTTGACAGTGCAGGGACCTTACTACATATGTACAGGGCTGCCAGGGAAATAAAAAGCAGTACTCTATTATATGATATAGTGACCACAGAACTGGCACTTAAGGACCCGAATTATGGGATAGTTATACTGCATATTGAACCTGACAAATTATTACAGATGGATCCGAACCAGAGGATCTATCAGGTAATAAATAGTTCTAATATTGAGATCAGCATTGGATGCAGCAGTATTCCGGTTACTATTAATGAAGTACTGTCCATCATCAGTTCAGATACTAAAGCTATGGTATCTGATCTTCAGGATGTCCTAAGGGCTGTATCGAAACGTTGTAATGATGGGCGTTACATGGGTGTAGGTATAATGATCGATAAGGGTGAGAAAAATATCCCCTATACGTTGAGTACAGCTGGCCGTCTGTTTCCCGGAGTGGGTGGCGTGATATCACAATTAAAAGAAATGGGAGCCGATATATTTATTGCTTCAGGTGATAAACAGGAAGATGTAGAGTTCATTGCGCAGAGTATCGGTGTTAAGAAAGGGCATACTTTCGGTCAATCAACACCACAGTGTAAAAGCGAGATCATCAAGAACCTGAAACGAGCATGTGAAAAGGTTGTTATGGTGGGTGATGCGATTAATGATGTAATGGCATTTAGAGAAGCCGATCTTGCAGTACTGACAGTCCAGTCGCGAAATGTCAGACCCAAAAGATTGAGCCGTGAATCTGACGTAGTTATAGATCACATATCCCAGATCATCCCCCTGGTGCGTGATATTCTTTGAAACCAGGTGAACCGGTACTGTTAAAGCGTGATGATAAGGTTTTTTTTGTCAGGGTCAAAAATGAGAATTTACATACGGATGTGGGTGTTTTTGAACTTCATAGACTGCTTGATATGCAATGGGGAGATGTGATCAGTTCCCACCTGGGTCATGAGTTTAAGGTACAGCGTCCCAGAGCACCAGATCTGTATCATTATCTGAAAAGGACCGGTGCGCCGATGAGTCCTAAAGATATTGGTATGATCATTTCTTATACTGGTCTGAATAAAAATGATACTGTACTGGATGCTGGTACGGGTTCAGGTATCCTTGCTATTTATCTTGGACTTATTGCAAAAAAAGTAATAACCTATGAGATACAGGAAACGTTCGCTCAAGTTGCCAGGTCAAATATAGACCTTGCCGGTCTTGAGAATGTCGAAGTCCGCTCTGGTGATATAATACAGGAGATCATGATATTGAATGAGAAATTTGATCTTGTCACACTGGATATGCATCATGTTGCAGAGGTTATCCCTTATGTCAGGAATGTATTAAATCCCGGTGGCTACTGTGTAGTGTTCTCACCATTTATAGAACAGACCAGGGAAACGAGGTTGGGTGTTAATGATGCAGGATTCAAGGATGTAGTTACTTTTGAGTTTACACAACGAGAGATGTCTTTTAGTCAAAAGGGAACGCGTCCTTCTACTACAAGAGTGGGGCATACCGGATATATCACTTTTATAAGGGATATCTGAAATTTTCTACTACTGCAGCTAATATGATCTCTTTAACCTTTTTGATTGGCTGCTGTGCATCCACAACTAAAAACCGATCAGGTTCCATATCCACAAGTTTTAAATAATTATCCCGTACCTGTTGCAAAAAATCGATCTTTTCAAACTTAGTTTGCTTGCTTCGACTATCCACCCTGGCAATACTTACTGCTGGGTTGATATCAAGCAATATAGTAAGGTTAGGTATAATGGTCCAGTCTTTATGAAGTTCTATCACCCATTCAAGAGGGGATTTGATAATTCCCTGCAGGGTAACACCCTGATACGCATACCTGCTGTCAGAATAACGATCAGAGATTACCATCTTATTGTCGTCAAGCGCCGGTTTTATAAGACTGCTAAGATGGTCTGCATGGTCTGCAATGAACAGGAATAATTCTGCCATAGGATCTGTCCTGGAACCGATTGCCTGATTAACAACATCCCCTATCCATCCCGTAGTAGGCTCCCTGGTAAATACCACATCAGGATCATTTCGAAAATGTTGTTCTAACATGGTAATGATCGTGGATTTGCCTGAACCGTCAATACCTTCAAGTGCTATTAATTTCCCGGCTATCAGATCACCTCTTAGAAATCAAACAGAGATTTCTGCCTTCCTTTTTCAGTCTCGTTATGCACTTCTTGCTCATCTGTAACCTGTTCTATAACCTGCTCTATTACCTCTACCTCTTCCTCAATTTTCTTGTTCTGCAGGTTATCATCATTATAACCAAATCCACCGAATACTTCAATGTCATGCTCCAGCTTTTCTGTGATCATCTCCTGAGCTGCATCATAGATTTGCTTTACTTTTTTGGTGGTTGGCTTTGTATCCAGTAAAAATGCGATCTCATCAGGATTTAAATCTAGTTCCACTGATAATACTGTTGAATGTTGTTTACTTTTCATCATGCCTTTAAAGAACCATATAAGATCGGCCCTGGCATTTTTCTTTGATACATGACATAACACCCCGATCTTACTGGCTGTTGAATCCCTTATGTTGCGTTTTGTCCTGGTCTGTCCAAGTTTTCTCCAGTACTGGGGAGACTTGAAATTGATAAAACCCGAATAACTTTGCGTTTTAACAGCCGCTATACCCCCGGTCATGAAAAGACTGGCATAACGCCAGAGTCTATAATTCTGTCTGCGCCGTACCCTACCCAGGAACAGGTCAGCTCTGGACAGCATGGTATATCCGGCTGCTAAGTCCGTATCTTTTTTATATGCTATAGGAAGGTTTTCATCTACCCAGTTTATCAGGTTCTCGGGACTCTCATCTATCTTCCAGGCAGCTTCTTGTGCAGATCGTATATCAGTCCCTCTAAATATTTTATTCATTGCCTTAAATATTGTTTCTCTTATATCCCTGGAACCTGTAGTAATATCATCTATGGTAAGTTCACTTTTTCCAATTGACATAGCCTGCAGGTCATTAATTGCACTTCGTAAATCCCCGTTAGCACTACTGGCTATTGTATCCAGGACATCCTTACTTACCTTCACATCTTCCTTTATACAAATGTTCTTTAATACTGATACAATTGATGAACTTCTTAGTGCTTTGAACTGTATGGCTTTGCAGGACAGGCGTAATGCCGGCTCTACATTATAGAACTCATTAGCGATCAGGATGATAGGTTGGGACGTTCGCTTAATGACCTGGATAATGGCCCTGGCGCCACCACGGTCGTAATTACCATGTAGATTATCGGCTTCATCCAGTATTACCAGACGCTTACCTGAAATACCGCTAAAGGTTCCCATCTTACTGGCAGAACCTGCTACTTTCTTTATAATGCTTGCAGTCCTCTGATCAGATGCATTGAGCTCTATTTTATCCCATTCCATCTGGTATGCCAGAGCATGTACGAAAGATGTCTTACCTACACCGGGTTTTCCATGCAGTATCAATGCTTTATCTTTTGGACTCCCTTTATCCCATTCCCGGGCCCATATAAGCAGGTCCTGTACTATTTTATTATGCCCTGCTATTTCCTGTAGGTTTTTCGGGCGGTATTTTTCAGCCCATTCCTGATGTTCTGTATTCATAAATATCTTGATACATCGAAAATGCTCACCCCGTTCACATTATCTAATCCTCCATTCCTCCGGAATGTCAGACGAAGATTCTACGAATCTTCTAATCTTCAGCTTCTTCGAAGCTTCAGTCAAGAAAATCCGAGCGCTAGCGAGGATTTTATTTACCATCCTCGGGTCTGTAATATCTCCTCTTTCGGGATGGTATCAATGCTTATACCTTTCATCTGTTCTCCCAGACCCTTGGATATCTCACCCAGCACCTTAGCATCATCGAAATTGTTGACTGCATCCACAATAGCACTTGCCATAGTGGACGGATTCTCTGCTTTGAATATACCGCTACCTACAAAAACACCATCTGCACCCAGTCTCATCATCAGGGCAGCATCTGCGGGTGTAGCAACCCCGCCGGCAGCAAAGTTTACTACGGGAAGACGCTGGCGTTCTCCTGTCTCTATAACTAATTCTATAGGTGCTTCAATCTCTCTTGCCACTCTTTCCATCTCTTGTATATTCATCCCTTTAAGCTTACCTATCTGTTCATTGATCACACGGATATGTCTGACAGCTTCGCGTATATCACCTGTACCTGCTTCCCCTTTGGTACGTATCATGGCCGCTCCTTCATGAATTCTACGTAGAGCTTCACCCAGATCCCTGGCTCCGCATATGAAAGGAATGGTAAAGTTCCTTTTATCAATATGATATTTCTCATCTGCAGGGGTCAACACTTCAGATTCATCTACCAGGTCTACACCCAATGATTGTAGTATATCAGCTTCTACAAAATGGCCGATACGTGCCTTAGCCATAACCGGTATGGTAACAGCATCAATGATCTGCGAAATAATTTGTGGGTCAGCCATACGTGCCACACCACCGATCTTTCTGATATCAGCAGGAACCATATGCAGGGCCATGACCGCTACAGCACCGGCATCTTCTGCAATATGTGCCTCATCCGAAGTTGTGACATCCATAACAACACCACCTTTTTGCATACTGGCAAATCCGCGTTTTAATAATTCAGTTCCATGTCGTAATCCTTCAAGTTCCATTTTGGTCCACCTTTAATCTCAACTTTTCTGTTGTCTTAGTGTATATTATTAGTGTAATACAATAAACCTTGCTTAATAATATTTTGCAGTACTTATACTTGTATAACCTTGGATAATTTGAATTACAACGATCACCAATTAACATCCTATTTATATACAATTAAATACCTGATTATATATAATGAATAAAGAGATATTGATAAACCAGGTTGTAGAACATCTTGAACACAGCGGGTTCAATATATCTGCGCGGTGTAATATCAGACCCAGGAGTTTTGATATAGCTGCCAGACTCGAGGACATATTTCTTCTGATCAAGGTACTTTCTAATATTGACGGACTCAAGGAAGAAACTGCCAGGGAAATGATATGTTTATCTAAATATCTTGCCGGTGTTCCGTTGGTGGTAGGTGAAAAGACCAGGGACCATCCTCTGGAATCAACTGTAGTTTATTATAGATACGGTGTTCCTTCCATTAATATAGAAACATTATATGATTATTTTATGGAGAACCTGCCTCCGCTAATATATGCTGCCCCAGGCGGGCTATATGTCAGTATAGATGGTAGTCTGTTACGTGATATGCGATTGAGTTCAGATTTATCAATAGGTGCTCTTGCTACTGAACTTGGAGTTTCCAGACGAACTGTATCCAAATATGAGGAAGAGGGTATGGATATGTCAGTTGATATAGTAATGCATCTTGAAGAATTATTTAATCACGCATTTGCCCAGGCAATTGATTTTATCAATATTGAAAAACGTAAAATGAAAACTGAGATATCTTCATGTGAAACAGAACCCGGGACCAGTATAAGGTCTATTTTATCAGGTCTGGGACTTGATGTTATCCCTGTTTCACAGGCTCCGTTCAGTGCTGTTTCATTTGAACACACTCAAAATAATAGTAAAAATAATGATCCTATACCCACTATTCTTACTGGTTTTAGCAATTATTCAGGTGCTATGGTAAAAAGGGCAAAGTTGATGAGCAGTATTTCTGATGTGGCGAAAACGCATTCAATGTTCATAGTCAATGGGCCCTGTAAATCCGAGTGTGTGGATAATACTGTATTGGTAGAAAAGAATGAAATTGAGGCAATGGATGATTTCGTGGATTTGATTACATTTATTTTTGAAAAAGTCCAAAAAAATTAAGAAATTACATAACCTGTAAAGAACATTATAGGTATTTATTTATAGTCGATAGACGTTACGTTATCTGTGGTGTGGAATAAAAAAATGAAATCATTTGCAGTAATACGTGCAGATACCAGTCTTAAAGTGCATACTACTTTATTGGATCTAAGAAGATATGGTAGAATGGTATTTGCCGGTCCGCCAAAATCTATGTCGCCTGATTATGCGGACGAGATACTTGGCAAGGTGATCAACCGACCATTAAAAAACAAATGTAGCTCTGCGGCAGTTGTTTCTTTAAATACGGTTCCCAGTGTAGCCATAGGGAAACTAACAAAGATACACCCACCTGCTCATGTGGTTATTGTTAGTTCAAAACATGATATTTATGATGAACTGGTAGAGAATTTTGAAATATTACCGGAATTTGAGGCACGTAAGCATTTATTGATACATAACGAGGAAGAAATTAATATTCAAGAAGTTGCTGCTGATTTTTAGTTATATTTCCAGTACAGGATGAAACTTAAAACGGAAAATTTATCATTTCCTGCGTTTTTAAACGTAAAAAAAGTATATACTTAATTGCAGGATTTGAAAAAAATGAGAGCAGTAATACCATTTAAACAGGAAAATGCAAAATCACGTTTATCCGGGATACTTTCTAAGACCCAGAGACAGGAATTTGCCCTTGCAATGCTATATGATGTAATAGCTGCAGTTGAAAAAACAAAAAAGTTTGACCTTATTGAAGTTATTAATTCATCCATCTCGTGTGCTATGAATACGAAATTCCCATCCAATGTTAATATATTGTTAATTGAAAAAGGCTTAAATGAAGCATTGAACGAATATCTAATCAAAGCAGCCAGTAACACGGTGCAAGATATATTTATTATTATGGCTGATATGCCCCTTGTCACAGAAAAACAGATCATGGAACTAACTGAACTGCCAGGCGATATAGTGATTGCTCCTGGTTCTGGAGGAGGTACTAATGTACTGTCTATACACAACCCTGATACATTTCATGTAGATTATTATGGGACAAGTTTCCTTGACCATCTAAGGATTGCTAATGAAGCAGACCTGAGTATAGCAGTATATGATTCATTTTTTGTCAGTACTGATATGGATGAACCCGATGATCTGGTCGAATTGCTGATTCACGGGCGCGGCCATGCTGTCGAATACCTGCGGTCCACCGGAATAGGTCTTGATACTTCTACAGGTAAATTGGATCTAAGTAATATGAAGAGTTAATAAGCTTTAGCGAGTTATTATTAGCTTCAATTCTTTCCAGTCCTCTTCAACATCATCCAGGCACTGTGCTGCTCCACCTACAATACCGGCAAATATCTTTTCTACAAAATGGTTCACTGATATTTCTTCTCCGTCGATCTTAAGTTCCATTTCCATTATTTTACCTCCATAGTCAGTATTATAAGTTATACACAAGCAAAAGCCTTACTATATAGATAGACTACAATACTATCAAATGGATGAAATACCGGACCACGATTTTATCTATTTACAGGATAAAATTGAAAAAATAGTAGATAATTTAAGATGTTTTAATGGCGTGCTTGTAGCCTTTAGTGGCGGTGTGGACAGCAGTACGTTAGCAGCTCTGGCATATAAAGCACTGGGAAATAAAGCTGTAGCCGTAACAGCCAACAGTCCCATACTATCAGAACGTGAGCTTAAGAGTGCTAAAAAGACTATACGATCTATAGGTATCAGACACATCATAATTCCATTTGATATACTACAGGAACCTGGATTTACACAAAACCCAAAAGGTAGGTGTTATTACTGCAAGAGCTTTCTATATGGCAAGTTGAACATGTTAGCTGCAGAATCCGGACTTAAGGCAGTAGCTGATGGAACAAATGCTTCAGAACTTAATGAACACAGGCCTGGTTATAAAGCGATCCTGGAAAATGGAATAAAAACTCCTTTTATTGATATGGATATTACCAAGCACGAAATACGTCAGATAGCACGGAGCTTCGGATTGTCTGTATGGGATAAGCCTCAACAAACATGCTTGCTTACAAGATTCCCATATGGAAGGATGATCACATTAACTGATCTTAAGCGGGTGGAGATGGCTGAGGATTATCTTTATTGTATGGGTATCAAGCAGTGTAGAATACGCGACCATGTGGATTCTGCCCACATTGAATTTATGAATGAGGATATGGATGTAATTATGAAGAATAAGGAATGTATTGTTGAGTATTTTAAAAAATTGGGGTATGCGAATATTGTTTTTGTAGATTATAATCTATAAGAATATATAGTCAAGAAAATCCGACCAGAGGGAGGATTTTGTTCTTTAGTTTTATAGTTGAAAATCAAACTATGTTTTTATATGCTTTTCTTCGATGACTAACTGTCAGAACAAGAACTTGAAGTTTGTTTTCTTTGATTGTGTACAATACACGATATTTTCCAATTCTAAGACTCCAAAGATCGATACCGATCAGATGTTTTCCCAATTCAGGATATTTTTCAAGTTGAAAGACTTTCTTTAATATTCTATCCCTTTCAGGTTTACCGAGTTTTTTAAGTTCTACTTTAAATTCTTTATCAAATAGCAGAGTATACATCAATCAAATACCATATCTTCTTTCGTGAGATAATTGCCAGACTTGATTCTCGTAAGAGCTTTTTTAACTGCTATTAGATTATCAGTATCAGAAAGAATGTTTATTGTTTCTTTCAATCGATCAATGTATTCAAGCATATCTTCGTATTCATCTTTGTAGAGCCACACTTTATTATGTTCGATTTTTGTTTCCATATTAGTTACCTATGTTTCAAGGTTAATAATACTTTGGGCAGGGGGTATCATGAGTTTTCGAAAGGTGAACTAATATTAAATTGAGAATCTAAAAATCATCAAGGTCAAAGACAACAAAACCCCTTTTCTTCAACTCATCCTTCTTTTCAATCCTCTTTGAGATAATTCCAAAGTACTCCATTCTCGTTTCATTATTCCAGTTGACATAGTGTGATTTTTCCACAAGATCATTAAGAACCGTCTCTGCCTGCCCATGCGACAGGCTCTTCCACTTGCATTCGATAAACAGGATCTCTTTTGTATCATCGTTTAAGGCAACAATATCAATCTCATACGTATTTCTACCTTTTGGCGCATCCCGGATCTTTCCCCACTGTCTCCCTATCCTGTTAAATATGAAAGGCAATTTTGTCAGATTTTTGGGTTGTGTAATCATATCTCCGGCGATATTTTCAAACCCAGTTCCAACAAACGATCCAAAATCATTCTTTATCGTCTGTATCACCTTGTCAGAATTCCCTGATTCGATTTCTGTTTTATTTGGATGAACATACCTGAAATAGAACCTGAAAAAACCATCCTTAATGAAGTATCTCGTCTTTTTGCTCTTCTTGATTGTGGTTACAGGATATTCCTTCCCAATAAGTCCCAGTTTCATCAGAGTGCCCATATATTTCGGCATATCTTTCGATGGTATCTTAGAATAGTCGGATATCTCAACGATGCGATTTTTACCTTTCGCAATCCCCTCAAAGATTGCGATGTACAGATAGTATTCCTTTAACTCTTCTTTCAGGAGTATCTCAGCCTCTTCATACAGTATCTCTCCTCTGGTCAGGATATGATCCCTGATATTCTCAAACACGTCTTTTTTCGGATCAAACTCTAGAATATAAAGCGGAACTCCACCGAATATGCTGTAAAGTTCCACTGCCTTCTCGGCGTCGATTCCTGCGTGGAATTCCATTATGTTAGGCGCTTTTAAAGGATCAAGTTCCCATTGACCTGTTCGCCTTCCGTATAGGGGTGACTTTTGTGAAAGCACGCCTTCGACCATCATAGAGATTGTTGACCCGCAAAGAATCAACATGATCTCGTTGTCTTTTAAATATTCATCCCAGATGACCTGGAATATGGAAGGTATTGTTTCATCCCGTTCTATCAAGGATGAAAACTCATCGATTACAACGATACTCTTTTTCGGATCGATGTGTCGTGTGATGTAGTTAAAAAGATCATAGAAGTCTTTCGCACGCGGGGGCATGTCCCCGAAATGGTCTGCTGCTTTTTCAGCGAATCTTTCCAGATTCAGTAGTGTTCCCCTTTTGTCTGCGAGCAGATAAAGAGCGGTTTTGTTGCTGCAAAACTGTTTTATCAATTCGGTTTTTCCAACTCTTCTCCTCCCGTAGATGACCACGAATTGGGATCCGGGCGCGTTATATTTTCTTTCAAGGAACGAAAGTTCGGTCGTTCTGTTAATAAACCGCTTCATAAAGATTATCTTGTATCTCCGGTTATTTGTATTTTTCGGTGTTCCGTTGAAAATTCGGTCGGATTTAATAATTATATATTTTTTTCTTTAACGATTTTTCCCCGTTCACTTGAAAATATCTTCAAATTTCCTCCCGGAAATTCCAAAGCCAACGGGTCATTATTCCTTGAAGTATGCAACCTGTCAAGAAATACTGCTAATGCTGCGATCTCAGAATGTGGTTGACTACCTATAGCTACATTCCAATCAGCCATATGATATATTTCTGGTGGAACTTTTTGTGCCCCTACTACTATCATTAACGGTTCGATACCAGATATCTCATCAATGACATCAGGGAGGTTGATACCATACATAGTAAGGTGTACAACCTTACCTCCTTTATCTTTCCAGTTACGGATCTCCTGTTTCCATGATGTTACGGTCCTTGCACTGAAGTTACCTCCCCACTGCCGGCTTACTTCATTGATACTTTGTACAATACCTTTATCATCAGAAGCCAGCAGCATTGTACTGGCACCCAGTGCCCTGGCTGTTAATCCTACATGGGTAGTAACCCGCTGGTCACGTTGTAGACGATGCCCGAGCCTTAATATTACAATTTCTATCATATTATCAAATAAATCAAATATAGATATTGTCACCGTTAGAAGGTGATATTGCATTAACTCCCAGGTTCTCGTTGATCCATGAGGCAAAACCATCTGTATTATCACCATGCACACATATCACATTTTCACATCCGCCATCTACTTGCTGTTGTACTATTTTTTTTAATCCTTTATCCCCACAATGGGCAGATAGATCATAAAGTTCGGATTTTGCCTTAAGATGCATTACTTTTCCTCTATCTTCATAATACCCTTTTTCTATTACTTTTCTTCCATTAGTACCCTCTACTTGATAGCCGGTCAGCAATATCGTGGATAACGGATCATTATATATTTTACTTAGATAGTATAGCGCAGGACCGCCGTTCAACATACCTGCAGTGGTCACGATAGCACAGGGTTCATCCATTACTTTATATCTTTCCCTTGAATTAACTATGCTGGCATATCCAAAAGCTTTTTTAAAAAGCCCGGGATCTTTCAAATAAGCCGGGTTTGATCTTAATATATTGCAGACATCAACTCCCATACCATCCACCCAGGCTTGTATGCCGTGTTTTTCCAGGATCATAAGCACTTCCTGGGTACGTCCGATAGCAAAGGCAGGGATCAATGCCCATCCTCCGCAGTCTACAGTTTTCTCAATAGATGCAATCAGGCCTTCTTCAAGTTTATCTCTCGGATTATGATCCGACCCGAAATAAGTGCTTTCTATTATGGCAATATCAGCAGTAGGCAGAGTCTGCATCGACTTAATCAGATGTGTATCCTGATCATTAATATCTCCGGTGAAGACCAGACTGTTACTTTCATTTTCAAGAAAAATAGAAGCAGAACCAGGAATATGACCGGCATCATACAATCTCCCTTTATATCCGGAAAGGTCAAAATCAACGCCATAATTTACCGTATTAGAATTAAGTTCAAAATCCCTGATATCTTCATAAATAAAGGGAAGTACATGTCCTTTTGCTTCGGCGATCTTAATGGTATCCCTGGCCAGGAGCACAGCCATATCCCTGGTTACCGGTGTCATGAACATATCCGGCTTGATATCCATAAGATTGGCTACTATGCCACAGTGGTCAAGATGACCATGAGATATAACTACTGAATCCGGACGTAGACCTCCAACTGGATATTGTGGCGGATCAGATGGTTTCATACCATAATCAAGCAGGATCCCGTCATCTACAAGTATTGCCATACGCCCTACTTCATTGCAGCCGCCAAGAAATCGTAAATTGATATGTATCGCCTCGAAAATATTTTAAAGGTATGATAGTCAAGTATATACTTAAATATTACTAAAAGTAAAGTATATTAATATCCAGTTCAAATCAGAGTGTTAGCGAGGATTTTGTTCTTTATATGCCCAAACCGCTGCAATAAATTCCCTGATAAATTTTGCACCCAGCAGTGCCGTATTACCGCTATCATATTGAGGGGCGATCTCAACCACATCAAAACCTACTGTTCGTGGAGCAAGCTTTCGAATAAACGAAAGTACCTGACGGTCGGTAAGACCGAAAGGTTCAGGTGTTCCCAGTGCAGGAGCAAAAGAAGGATCCAGGACATCCATATCAAGGGATAGATACAAATGCCGGGTATTTAAGTATCTGCTCAGCTCAGTATGGACATTATCACAGCCCATATCATATATTTGATCGGCTGTATAATAAATTATATTCTTAGTCTTTGCTGTTGAATATTCATCCCGGCTCCCGCTTCGTATCCCGATTGAGACATACTCATCGGTAACATCCTCAATAATACGGCGGCTTATACATGCATGACTGTTTCTTTCACCTGAATAATCATTTAGCAGATCAAGATGTGCATCCAGTACTACTGCACCAAGGTCATGATATCTGAGTTTTGTTTCTCTTATACATGGAAGTGTGAGGGAATGTTCACCACCCAGCATTATCGGTATCTTACCCTGAGCAATAACCTTACGGACCATATTACCTACGACTGTTATAGCCTGCTCAATAGTACAGTTATTACTTATCTCAATATTTCCTGCATCATGCATTGGAACATTACACAGGTCCACATTAAAAAAAGGATTGTAGGTCTCAAAACTATATGATACTTCCCTGATAATATCAGGAGCTAACCGACTTCCCTTCCTATATGTAGAAGTATAGTCAAAAGGTGCACCGAATATTATGAAAATAGCATCCTCATAACTGGAATCAGCATCTGCAAAAAAGAAATTGTCAGACATATTTATCCTGAGAACAAAATCCTCGCTAACGCTCGGATTTTCTTGAGTATATCAAGTTATACTTGATATACTACAAAAAATAATTCTAATAAATATTAGACACGCATATCCAGTTTCATCTTGCCCATAGCCACTAAGTACTGGATGTCTTTTCCTACTTCAACTACATTCTTATATTCATCCGGTATAGGGAGCTCTATAGTAGAATAATCACTCATATCCATTATCTGGGCGTTATTGTTTGATATGGATAAAACCTGCCCGTTCTTCCTTTCTACGAGTGGAACATAGATCTTCTGGGTTACAGGTGATATGATGGATCGCTTTTGATTATCAAATATACCGATTGCGTCAACTCTAGCTTTGGCACTACCGTGTTTTCCAGGTTTTGAATGGGATAGTGATTTTATGACACATGGTTCATCGTCAATTATAACATATCTTCCTTCTTTTAGTGTACGGACTTCTGTCTGCTCTTTCATCTGGTCCATTCCTCCAGTATATATGAATGGTATAATATTAATACGACCTAAATATCTTTACGGCTTAAATACGTATCGATGATTACGCAGATTAACTTATTCCCATATTATGGCCTTGGTCTCTTTTGTTAACTGGTCACCATTTATATCTACAACTGTAATGATCACGTCTACTCTTTCGCCTTTTTGTGGAATATTATTAAGTTCTGATATTATCTCATACTCACCTGCACCATGGTAATCTACTGACCTCCAGTAATCTATCGGCATCATATTGCAGATGCATTGCATATTCACACCTGGAAAATGAGGGGTTACCTGACTATAATCTTCAATTTTACTTACTTTTTCAGTAGTAACCTTGATATCTTCAATGATTGGATTTTTTTCCTCGGTAATAATTACTATATTGGATTTTATTATATTTTTCTCTCCAATACATCCTGATGTGGTGATAAAAATTAGAATGATGAATACGGCAATGTTAATATACTTCATAATGAATTTGTTATTTAATTTGAAGAAATATAATTATTTCTATCAGTTTTATTGGGTATAATAACATGCACATATATATAACATTTTTATTATTTAATTGTTTATATTTATCCGTAAATTATAAATAGTTTACAGCACATATAATTAATAGTATATTAAGTATAACTTGATATACTTAAGAAAATCCGACCGGAAGGAGGATTTGGTTCTTATTGCAGGAATTGGAAATTCTATAAAAAAATAATTAGGATAACTTAAAATAAAAAAACAATAAATTAGACCACTCAATTGATATATTTGTGGAAATCAGGAGGTAATGAATTGAAAAAAAGAATTGGATCTATATTTCTAATGATCTGCCTATTGGCCGGGTTATTTATTTCACCAGTAGCCGGAGATGATGATCCGGATGAATTGAACCATTATTATTACTCAGGGACTGGAACTAATATTTGGAATATTATGTATACAGAAGTAGATTGGCAGGACTGCACCTCAGTAAAATTATTTTATTCTACTAAATATGATATTGGGCCGGGTGATCACGCTCATTTTTTCTGGTCTGATGACATGAAGAGTTTATTTTCATTGCCTTCACTGGAATATACTGGAAATAAACAAGATTGGTCACGAGAATTGCCGGTGGATTTGACAAAAAAAATCGGGACAAAATATATTGGTTTTATTTACAGGACATATGATTCGGAATTTGGAGAAGGGTTCTGTGTTGATAATATTCAAATGATCAGAACTGACACTTATGATAATATAATTTATGATGATGCTGAAAACGGGTCAGACATATGGGTATTAAACTTTACTATCGAATCTGAAAACGTATCATCCAGTACCGCGTTACTGGAAATTACTCATCCACGTGATATTGAAATAGAAAAGGAAGTCAAAAAGAATATAACATGGACTATAACTGCTAGTCCTGGTAATGAAAATAAATATTGGGTATATAAGAATAACACAATAAACAGTACTCTTATTCAACCTCCTACAAATTATCAAAGCGGTGAGGATATCCAGGTCCCGATAGATTCCACGACTCTGGGAGAGTGGGACTATATCATCTATGCTAATGATACTTCAGGTAATACAATTAGCGACAAAGTGGGCGTTAAAATTCTAGAGTCAATACCCATTTCTATCAATATCACTTCCCATGAGGATAATAAAACTGTAGATACAAGTCCCATTAATGTTACAGGTTGGGTGAGGACAAATTCAACTCCAACAGTAACAGTTAATGGAGAGAATGCTACTGTTCAGGGTGAAAGTCCACTCTGGAAATATTCAATGTTAGTCTCATTAGTATCTGGTAATAATGTAATTAACGTAACTGCGACTACATCGAATTATACGAACTTCTATCAAATAACAGTTATAAATAATGATGAGATACAGATTGATAACAGCAATAACGGTGGTGGCAGTGGCGGTAGCGGTGGTGGCGGAGGCAGCTCCGGTGAAGCATTTCAAAATATTGATATCAAAGAAATACAAAGAGAATCTGTTAACAAGAATACTAAAGTAAGTTATTCTTTTAATTCAGAAGGAAATATAATTCGATATATTAATTTCACCGGTCTGACCAATTCAGGAACAGTTGCAGCAAAAGTGGAGATACTTAAGAATACTTCAACACTTGTTGATACTGTCCCACCTGATTATATTTATAAAAACCTGAATATCTGGCTTGGGAATAAAGGATGGGCTACTTCACAGAACATGGATGATCCCATAATAGAATTCTATGTAGAAAAATCATGGGTCACTGAGAATGATATTGACGAAACGACTATTGTCATGAACCGGTACAATAGTGGAAGCTGGGAAGAGCTTACTACTACTCTGACAACCAAGGATGATGATAAACTATACTTTACATCCAATACCGCTGGTTTTGCTTCATTTGCAGTTACTGGTAAGCAGGTAGCTGCAGACGAGGCTGGTGGAGAAGGCATGGTAGAACAAACACCACAACAAACAATTGAAGAGACACCGGAACATACATCTACACAGAGTCAGGAAGGTATTCCGAGTTTCTGTCTGATATTAAGTTTAATAGTGTTTTTTATCACAATTAACTACAGAAATAAATAATAAAAAAAATATCGAAAACCTTTAATACTAAAGATTCTTAAAGAGAAACAATATGAAAAAAATATGGAGGCAAAAATTTGAAATATAGTAGACTAGTCTATTTTACAAGTGTTGTAGCTATGTTGATGGTCATCAGTATAGCTTTTGCTGATATTCCACCACCACCGGTAGATCAAAATGTTGGGCTGCCTGATACTGCATTTGGTGAATTTACAGAACCTGAATGTAGAGAATGTCATAGTTCCGGCCTTGTAGACAGACACCATTTGTTAATTGGAGAAGGTTATACATGTACGCAATGTCATGATATTAATGATCAGGGTCTCGAATTTACCAGGGACTGTCTGGCATGTCACCACAGCTCACCTCATCACGTAACTCAGGCTGCAATTGATAGAATATGTACTGATTGTCACGGTAGTATCATTGATGATTATAATGACGGACATGCAATCCCAACGTATGAACCATCATTAGTAACTCCTAGTACAAGTTTCAATAATCAATCCGGTTCATTAAAGATCGGTGGTTGTGAAGCTTGCCATGAACCAGGTGGAGATAATATTCACTCAAATCAAGCTACTCACCATGGAACAGGTCTTGATTGTAACCTCTGTCACTCTGGAGATGGTGGAATGCTGGATATAAGAAAATGCGAAGACTGTCATGGTGTTAGGTCACTCCACATTATCCAGTACGACTATAATAATACCGAAGGTATGGATGGATACGGCCATATTGGTAGTAATTGGGATTGCTGGGGATGCCACGGATGGTATGACCTCTATGGTGTTGCATCAAGTACAAATGCTCTAACGTCTGCATTATCTATATTGGGTGATTCACCCGGTGGAGATCTAATCGCTCCCACTATTTATAATATTACTAACCCAGTTGAGGAAGGTAATATTGCTACAATCATAGGTATCGATTTCACCAGCGCCCAGGATGATGCATCTCCGGATGTTACAGTACTTGTCGGTGATAAAGAAATAATTCCTACGACTGTATCTGATAATGAGATTACATTCAATGTGTCGGAATCACCAGGCAACTATGACATATATGTTAAGAAGACCCTCGGTGATGATTCTGTATTGAGCAATAAAGCCGTAATGAGTGTAATACCAATGTCGGAAATGGAACTATTAATCAGAGGTTAGATAACTTTAAAAATAGGGATTTATTAAATTAAAATCCCTACTTTTTCTTTTTTTTATGAATTTTTTCATGACACTCCCTGCACAATATAGTAAGATTACCAGAAGTATTCCGACCGCCCTTTGATCTTGGGATTATATGATGCACCTCTTCTGCAGGCCTGCCGCACATAGTACATATAAACTGTTGCTTCCCCATCGCCTTATTTCGCTGGTATGGTGTTAAAGCACTCTTCGTTGTTCCTCCTGCAAAAGGCCAGCGGTTAAGAAAATCTATCCACTCATCCAGTGCCTTTTCCTGGCCGCGGTCCATTATGCCCCAGTGCTCACACTCATCCACAAACCCTTTAAGTTCGTGATACCCCTGATATCCCGCTGATAGCTCAGTTTTTCTTTTATTGAACAACTGTGTAAGAAGCTGGATCTTACGGCGGTACTGTATGGTCCTTTTAATATTAGTCTTTTTCATAGTATTAAGTACAACTATATCGAAAATGCTCACTCCGTTCACATTTTCTACTCTTCGGCTCTTTTAAGAGCCTCTGGCGAAGATTCTACGAATCTTCTAATCCTCCATTTCTCTGGAATGTCGGTCAATAAAATCCGAGCGCTAGCGAGGATTTTATTTTTATATCTTGTATATCCACCCGTATCTATCAGGTTTTTCTCCGTACTGTATACCAGTGATCTCATCATACAATCTTCTGGCGATAGGACCTATCTCCCCGTCATTTATATTTAGCGTAATATCCTTATACCGGATCTCACCTACCGGGGATATGACAGCTGCAGTACCAGTACCAAAGGCCCCTTTGAGTCTATCCTCTTTTGATCTCTCAATGATCTCATCAATAGAAATGCGCCGCTCATATACTTTCATACCCCAGTCTCTTGCCAGGTGAATGGTAGAATCCCTGGTTATACCGCCTAAAATTGAACCTTCCAGTGGTGGTGTTACCAGTTCATCATCAATAACAAAGAAGATATTCATGGTACCTACTTCATCAATATATTTATGCTCTACACCATCAAGCCATAATACCTGGGTATACCCCCTTTTCTGTGCTATCTCGGCAGGCAGCAGACTGGCAGCATAGTTACCTGAAGTTTTTGCCTCACCAACTCCGCCTTTAACAGCCCTGACATATTCTTCAGGTACTAACAGACTAACAGGATTGAAACCTTCTTTGTAGTATGCACCGACCGGTGAGAGTATGATCATAAAACGATATGTGTTTGAAGGATGCACACCAAGGAAATTCTCAGTCCCGAAAACAAAGGGCCGTATATATAATGAATATCCTTTTTTATCAGGTATCCAGTTGCGCTCCAGTTTGATGAGAGTGGTCATAGCATCAAAGAACATATCAATATCTATACGCGGAATGCACATCCTGTCGTTGGATCTGTTCATCCTTTCAAGGTTCATCTCGGGCCTGAAAAGATTAATACTCCCATCATTAACATGGAAGGCTTTCAGACCTTCAAAGACTGATTGAGCATAGTGAAGTGTGCACATAGCAGGTTCGAATTCAATATTTCCATATGGTTCGATCCTCGGGTTTATCCATTCCCCGTTCTCATAATCCATACTGAACATATGATCAGAAAAGACCTCGCCAAAACCTAGATTATCAAAATCAACTTCATCTATATGACTTTTATTTATCGTTTTAATGGAAATATTTGACATGATTGATGCACCGAATAATTATAATATTATGTGGTTACCTTTTTACTGGTAACCCTTTATAAAGATAATGCATTGATCATTATTTCCGAACATTTATACTTTATGGGAATTTTTTATAGTATATCGAGGCTGTCCCACAATTGCTTTTGGTATCAAAAATTTCACTTGTTTTTGGATTAACAGCCCTATTTGCCTTTCTTTTTCTTCCGATTTTGGATTGTTGGACAGCCTCTATCAGGTATAACTCGATATATCGAAAATGCTCACTCCGTTCACATTTTCTAATCTTAGGCTCTTTTAAGAGCCTCAGGTGAAGATTCTACGAATCTTCTAATCTTCAGCTCCTTCGGAGCTTCAGTCAAGAAAATCCGAGCGTTAGCGAGGATTTTGTTCACTCAGTTCTTTATCTTTCAACAATACAGCTCCAATTATTCCGCCAATTGCTCCGAAAATCGGAAATACGATGATTTGTATTAACCCTGTGAATAATATAAATAATAAAGAAAAACCTGACATAATACCTTGCATTGCCATATCTTCTCCCATTAGAGGGGATATTCCAACTTTAAAAAATATAAAGATTATAGATAAAATCATCATAATAACAAATGCTACTAAACCAGTTAGAGCTCCGGATATTACACCGTCTTCGATTTCCAGAGTTCCTGTATCTTTTTTAAATAAATATGCTGATAGAAAACCAAACAGTATCAGCCACACGCAGCATAGACAATGTATAAATGGGATCACTGAAATTAATCCAGCCGGAATTCCTGAAATTAAAACAGGTTTTTGCAATTTATTAAAATCAACCATAAAAATACTCCTAAAGATATTAGATAATCTGAAGAACAAAATCCTAGCTAACGCTCGAATTTTCTTAAGTATATAATCTTATGGAATATATACTATGATAATAAACTGTTACTCTCCTTATATACTTTTTGGAAAAATTAGTATCAATTCCTCTTTTTATATATAAATAGTGTGGATCAGTCATTTAATTTTTTTCTTAAAAAATTACACATTTCATCATACACCTGAAGAAATGCAGGCACAATAAAAAAGGCAGATAGCACACCCAAGATCGTACCTGTAACTACTCTCAGGTCGTTAGTACTCTGTCTGAGTCCCACAAGCTGTGTAAGGCCGTCAATACCAACTGGCAACAATGCTATAATTAATATCCACTTATGGGGAATATCTCGTGTTTCAAGGCCCCTGATAAAGGGGTATGCGATAGTTCCTATCAGAAATCCAAAATAAATACCAGCACAACGTAGACATACAGGCATTTTGTTCCCTAAAATAAACAAAGAGCGCTCAGGCATTTGATGACATAAAAAATGGAAATTAAAATAAATAATATCTGATATGCTCTGGTATATTCCGCCAACATATGCAAAATAAGGAGCCACTACAAGAGATGTATCCCACAGTACCACTGCTAGAAGAATCATTGTATATGCTGTAATATTATATCTTCGAGATCTGGGATTGATCATTTCTTATAAATACTCATTATATGTATAAAAAAGCAATTATCAGCTGTATATATTCTAATATCGAATCAACTCCTGCGGAGTTGAATGACTGCAACGACTTAAGGAGCGTGTAGGAAACGCAAATTGATGCTGATTGAAGAAATATCAAAAAGTTATTTGAAGATACTGTGTAAGCCGAAATGTATAAATAATGATAAATAAGTCACAACAAAGTGAAGAAAGTTAGATAAGAACAAAATCTACCCGTCTGGAGGATTTTCTTGACCGACATTCCAGAGGAATGGAGGATTAGAAGATTCATAGAATCTTCGAGCGAGGCTCATAAAAGAGCTGAAGATTAGAAAATGTGAACAGAGTGAGCATTTTCGATATATCAAGTTATACTTGATATACTAAAAATAATGGAAAAGGAATTAGAACATATGAGAATAAGGGTCATATTAGTGATTATCACAATTCTTCTGACTGGTGGGTTGCTAGCGTTAACAAACCTAGAAATATCTCAAGCAGAGTCAGATAGTGATGGAGATGACAACGATGAACCAGACAGTGATGTAGATGATAACAGTGAGTCAGACAGCGATGTGGATGACGATGATGATACAGATAGCGGTGTAGATGATGACAGTGAATCAGATAGCGAAGCAGATGATGTAGACAGTGATGAAGATGATGACACCGGATCAGATAGCGATATAGATGATAATAAACCAGAGAGCACAGAAGAATCTAATATGAGCTCTATGCTGATAATTTATGATAACTCGGTTAAATATAATCTTGTAAGACTAATGGGAAATTATGCCACAGCAGTTGGGATACCAGTACTTGAAAAAAGAATTGATTATGACTCAAAATATTTCCCGGGTACGTTTCCGGATGATACTATAGATATTGAATATATTGTAATATTCTCAAAAGATATAACAGGATTGAATGTTATAATAGACTATGTAACTTCATATGGTTCATTGAATGATAAAAAAATAATCATTTCAAGTGATATAGGAGAAAAAGTGTTAAAGCAGCATGCCTTAATCTTACAAAAGGCAGCTTCTCCGGAATACCTTATTATAACAGATTTAAAAGATTCTGATCTTGTATGGGATGCAATACTTACATCTTCCATACAGAAGAACCCTGTCACAGAAATACTGGATAAAAAAATATTAAATTTTCAACAGTAGATGATGAAGACCTGGAGACTATTCATAACTATGAAAAAGTAAAAGTCGATACAATGATAAAAGTATCAGAATCAAATATTCCACTTGAAACTCTAAAACTTATTCTTATTTTACCGTTTGCAGCTACAATTGTGGCTATTTTTAGAAATGTTATCGGATTACAAACATATGGTGTTTTCGGACCTGCTATAATGTCAATAGCTTTTCTAAGTTCCGGCTTGATTATAGGCTTGATCCTGTTCGGCGTTTTATTGATAACAGGTGTTTTCGTACGAAAATATATTGAACGCCTGAATCTCATGTTGGTACCCAGACTGGCTGTATTGCTGACATTGTGCTGTATAATAATAGCAGCTTTAATAACAATCGGAATTAAAACAGGCAACCAATCACTTGCGACAATTACTGTTTTTCCATTAATAATAATGTCCATCATTATAGAGAACTTTATGAAAACTACAGTAGAGAAGGGAATTCGGGATGCTCTTAAAATCAGTTTAGGTACACTATTTGTTTCACTTATTTGTTTTTTGGTGATTTCCCAACCCACTCTTCAGGCAGTTGTTATGACCCATCCGGAAATCCTCTTTCTGGTTGTAGGGTTTAATATACTTCTTGGAAGATGGAAAGGGTTGCGTATGGTGGAGTATTTCAGGTTTTCCAGGGTTATGAAAGGTTAAATGTATGATCATATATGGATTATTCAGTAATAAAAGGGAAATAATCGGAATAAATGAACGTAACATTAGTTTCATCTTCCCGAAAAACCCGAGAAAATTGCTCAATTTAGTAGATGATAAACTCGTGACAAAAGACCTTCTTAAGGATTTTAACATTCCGTTTTCTGAAGTGTATAGTGTTTTTAAGGAAGTGCATGAACTTAAAAATCTTGATAAATCACTAACAACAGACAAATTTGTAATAAAACCTTCAGTAGGTGCAGGTGGAAGAGGCATAGTAGTGATCAAGGGTAGAGTAGAAGATAACTGGGTAATGGCAAACGGTAAGTTAATAACTCTCAAAGAGATCCAAAAACATTGTCTGGAAATACTTGAAGGTGTATATTCTATTGATGGTAGCCCAAGTACGGTCTTTTTAGAGTCTTTAATTATATCTCATTCATCTCTTGAGAAAGTCTCTTTTGAGGGAGTACCTGATGTCAGGATCATAGTATATAAAGGTATACCAGTAATGGCAATGGTTCGATTACCTACAAAAGAGTCTTCTGGTAAAGCAAATCTCCATAAAGGAGCATTGGGGGCAGGAATTAAAATATCAGAAGGAAAGACAGTCCATGCAATCTGTAAGGACCGATCTGTATATTCACACCCGGATACGGGATCTTCTCTGGTCGGGGTTGAGATACCTTTCTGGGATGATATTCTTACAATGGCTACTAAATCATTTTGTGCAGTAGGACTCGGATATCTTGGTGTTGACATAGCTATCGATAACAAAGTCGGACCGCTTGTGCTTGAACTGAATGCCCGACCAGGGTTAAGTATCCAAAATGCTAATCAATGTGGGTTAAAGAAAAGACTGCAAGCCTTAGATAAGATAGATATTGAGAACATAAGTATTTCTGAAAAGGTTAAAATCGCTATAAAACTTGATATGAACGACTGGACAAATGAATAAGGTGAACAATTCGAAATATACGATTTAAAATTTTTGCAATAGCTGGGAGTAGTTCACTTAAGATATTTCTTACTGTCCCCTTAGCCTCTCCCTTTCCCCAAGAACATCATCTATCTTCTTATCCAATATTGCAGCTTGTTTCATTTCTACTTTCTTACCCGTCTTAATAATCTTCCTTAACTCCCTGCGATAAGGTCCGAGCCGCTGCCCAATGCGTACAAAATCCTCCTGGGAAATGCTCTTCTTGCTACCCAGTTCCTCCTTTTTGACCAATTCGATATTGTTATTGATCACTCCAAGCTTTTGGGCAAATCCTTTAACATCCTTTTTTGGCTTGCCTTTCTTCTTGCCTATTGTTTTTCTTTTACTGTCGGTTTTAGTATCATCCATAACAGCAACAATTTTCTCTACCAGCACAGCCGTAGCTTTACCTCTGGATGTCAGACCAACACTCTTTACACGGTTATCATTACCACTTGTCTCAAACCGCACCAGCCCTTCACTTTCAAGTTTACCAAGAATATTTGCAGTATGTGCAAAAGTAGATCCGATCTCCCTTGATATCAGGGACGCATAGGTTTCTTCTTCCCTGTTAATAGCAAGCAACGCTAAGGCCGGTTTTTTCTGCAGGATCAGGTTAGCACCGTCGACAGACATAATACCCTCATTATTTACCCAGCTCGTTTGACCTCATGGAAGCTGCTATCACCGCACTCATTATACCTGCTCTTACCTGCCCTTTCTCCAATGCCTCTATCCCGTGTATAGTTGTTCCGGCAGGTGAGCTTACCATATCCCTCAATTCGGCGGGATGCAATCCAAGGTCCAGTACCATCCTTGCTGTACCCAGTACAGTCTGTGCAGCCAGTGTCCGGGCCGTGGCTCTATCCAGCCCCTGGTGGACACCTCCGTCCGCAAGTGCCCTGATGACCACAGAAACAAATGCAGGCCCGCTGCCGGATAATCCAGTAACAGCATCCATCAGATGTTCCTCCACTACCACAGTCCTGCCTACTGCATTTAATATCCACCTGGCAGTTTCCACATCCGAATCATCAGCCGCACTACCAGGACAAATGGCAGAAGCAGCTTCACCTACCGTAGCACAGATATTAGGCATGACACGTACAATTCGTGTACCATCGGGCAGATCATCTGCCAGATTACCAGTGCTCACCCCGGCAGCAATGGAAATAAACAAATGCTTTTTAGAAACTGAATCCCTGATCCCCTGCAAAACATGACGGATGATCTGTGGCTTGATCGCCAGAATAATGGTATCAGCCTGCTCCAGAACTACTCTGTTATCTGTGGAGACAGCAATACCCAGCTCCTCATGCATGAGGTCAAGTTTTTTTTTATCAATATCAGAGGCACAAATTTTGGATCGTTCCACCAGACCTGCTTTAGTAATTCCTTTTATCAGTGCCTCCCCCATCATCCCAGTACCAATAAATCCTATTGTCTTATCTTTCATTCATATCACTTCCGGGTCTTTACAGCCTCATTAGATTTTCGTTTAGGTTCCATATACTTGATCACATCTTCAAGATCGCTTGCTATTAAGGTCTCATCAGTAGGTATACCATCATTATCCCAACCTCGCTGCTGGTAGTATATATCCAGTATATTCTCGTATTCTTCCCTGCTTAAAGCCTTTCCGGCATGTGGTCCTGTCTTGATAGGGTCATTGAATACCCTCTGAGGAGGTTTATCATCTGAGCGTGTCATACCAAGTCTGATATTGATGGCACGGGTCAGATTATATATATTGTTACTGAGCTTTAACAGTTCCTTTAACGTGAATTCGATTCCAGTTGCTGCACTATAGAACTCAGCATAAGTATTTTCATCAAATCCTAGTTCTATCCAGGGCAGCCTGCATACGCCCAGCATATCAAATAGTGGTCTAACTGTCTGGTGATAAATAACAAGATCTGCCTTTTCCTGGAGGTCCCACTTTTCTCCCATTTCCAATTCCTTGGCAACAGGCCATGCCCTTGCATGGTGGGCTCCTATATCCGATGTTCCGTATCCCAATGCCATGGTAATAGCCACACGGGCATCATAGGCTGACTGGTCCAGTCCTTTGACATGCGAAACAATGGGTATTAACTGGGGCCAGCGTTTGATAACACCATATGCGCCGTCGGCCAGTGTATCACCAACACCTTCCCTGAATGCTATCTTGCGTATCAGATCCATGATATTATCGTCATCACCCCATTGCAAAGCCATGCCGTCAACATCATCCAGGCTTACCAGTCCCTTTTCATATCCTTCGATCATTACTCCAATTAGACTGCCTGTTGTGATCGTATCTATTCCATACTCATCACACAGGTAATTACCCCGCAGTATAGCATCAAAGTCACTGATACCAAGGTTGGATCCCAGCATAGCAGCAGTCTCATATTCAGGACCTTCTATCACTGTACCTGCATACTTACCATCCTTTACTAAATTAACATTACCGCATGCCATCGGACATCCGAAACAGGCTGTATCACCTATCTTATAATCAAGTTCCATGACATCGCCATTGATCTTTTCTGCTTCATCGAAATATGTATCCTTGAAATTACGGGTAGGCAGGATGCCAACAGTATTAGCATAATCTATAACACTCATCAGGCCCTGACGCTGCCAAAATTCGAACAGGTTATGTTCTGATAATGTTTTATATGCCTGATCACTGATCTTAACCAAACGTGGCAGGTCGGCTACAGGGATGTCCTTAGAACCGCGAATAGCAATAGCTTTCAAATTCTTTGAACCCAGGACGGCTCCCATTCCTGTACGGCCGGCATTTCGTCCCCAATCTGCACTGATACAGGCCATTTTCACCATTTTTTCACCGGCCGGACCGATGGAAGCTACTTTAACAGTCTCATCGCCAATATCTTCCCTGAGTTGATGTTCTGTTTCAATACTACCCATACCCTGGTATTTGGCAGCACTTATAAGCTGGATATCGTCATCATCTATCCACAGATAGGACATCTCGGATGACCTGCCGTGGATCACTATAGCATCAAATCCGGCCTGGCGCAGTTCCACGCCGATCATACCTCCTATATTACTGTCCCCGTAGATACCTGTAGTCGGGCTTATGGAACAAATAGATGTCTTGCCTGATGCCGGCAGATATAACCCTGATAGTGGTCCGGGAGCTATTACTATGATATTATCAGGACCTAATGGGTCACAATCATCTTTCATATGCTCCCATACCAGGCGTGCACCCCAGCCCCGTCCGCCTACATATTTTAATGCAAATTCACTATTTACCTGTTCCACACTGGTTTTACATTGTGTCAGATCAACATGTAGGATCCTGTTATGATATCCGCCCTTAATTTTCATTGTTATCACCTCTGGTACCACCGGTCTCGACTTCTGCATATCTGAGTTTCTTCTTTACACCTTTCTCATAATATTCAACTTCCTGCATATGAGCATATTGCAGTGCTGTTTTTAAGCGTTGAGACTGGCCAAGTGTATGTTCAGGGATATACAGGATAGCTTTTTTAGGGCAGGCCCTGGCACATTCCGGATCACCGCCGCACAGATCACATTTAAAGGGTGTATCTATATCCTCATGTGTAAAAATAGCACCGGTTGGACATGCACTTATACAGGCATGACATGAGATACATTTATCTTCCAGTATAGTAACCACACCATCATTGACTACAATAGCATCCGTAGGACATACATCCCTACATTTTGGTTTTTTACACTGTTCGCAGACAATAGGCATCTTAATGACCGGATGCGGGTAAAGTGAGATTATCTTTATTCTGGCTTTCTTCGGATTATTCACACCGGTATGAGCTATTGCACACACCAGTTCACATACTCTGCATCCTGAACATCTCTCTGGTATCACTGTTAGTTTCTTGCGCAAATCATTCACCTTACAAGAGTTTTTACGTTAAGCAAATCCTCACTTCGTTCGGATTTGCTTATCTGAGACTCGAAAAGAGCCGAAGATTAGAAGATTCGTAGAATCTTCGATATGATCACCCGACATTTCGTGGGAATGGAGGGTAAAAACACTTCGTGTTTTCTTATAGTATATCAAGTATAACTTGATATATCGAAAATGCTCACTTCGTTCACATTTTCTAATCCTCCATTCCTCCGGAATGTCGGTCAAGAAAATCCGACCGAAGGAAGGATTTTGTTCTCTTTGGCTCCTTTGTAGCTTTGGTTAAGAATATGCGAAGCATTTTGGGTTTATTATTATATAATATATAGGGTTATAAAATTGTTGTTGAGAGTAAACATGATATTAGCACTGTCTTTGCTAACTTGGTTTTGAATATTGAGATTATTAATATGGCAAATAATCTAGATCATGTACATCTATTTATTCAATTTCTTCTAAATTATTCCATAAACTTTATTACAAAGAGAATTAAAAGAAGGAGTAGTAGGATATTACAAATTTCCTTAAACTTAAAGAAAGATGTAAGCAAAGTCTCCGGGCACAAAGTTGTTATTATGGAAGTGTTCGAAGTGGCTGGGAAGTTGTTGAAAATTATATTGCCGGACAAGATAGAAAATCTAAAAGCTGAGGTTTATAAACAGGCCTTGGACTTAAGTCCGTATAGTATAGTGACTGCAAAATAGAAAATCATGCTCCTCAGAGTAGATAGAAGCAAAAACATCTTTTTGAAAATAGAAAATCAGGCGCACATCCAGAGGATAAATATAAGTTAATTAGATTGAGAGATTTTGGGAGATAATTTGATGATCTCAATGTTATATATCTTAACCATCATAAATCAACACAAACCACACTGAAATAAGGATTAAGAATTCACCCATATTTTTATCCTAATGCAAATCATGGGCTGGTGGATGAGGATACAGGTGCATACTAATAACAATAAAAATTCATTAATATGGCTCTTCCAAATATACTCAAAAAAACACGAAATGGAAGGACTAGTCAGGATTTAGGTCGTCTTGCATTGATGACTATGTGGCTCCTGACAACGGTCGCCCTCGTCGTCATACTGTCCAATGGCGTTTGAAGTACGGGCCGATTCAGCGTCGAGCTCAACGTGCTTCATGGTGCATACGTTGCAATCCTTCTTTGGTATCTCGTCCACACGGGGTCTTCCGTGAAACAACTACCGGATCTTCGTCCACTTCTGCTGCAACGCTGGAAAATCGGACAATTGATTCCAGTTCTAGCAATAGTATTACTGCTAGCCTTAGCCACCTTCTCCGACGGTGGTGGGGACATTCTGTTTCTAATGATGATTTCGACAATATGGACCCTCCTGGTTTGGCGTCGGGATATTCGTTTACGCCCGGCGGTTGTTGGCCTCGTGATTGCCGTCATCGCCTTTTTAGGAGGTCTCCCATTCTGGGACAACAGCTTCGTTGGAAAATCTGCTTTCGTTATACTTCTCGTATTTGCACCGCCTATGTTTATTGCTGGTGGGCTACTGCTCAAACGCACCGGCTTGGGTGAAAGTCAGTTACATGCGGGGCGATATGGAAAAGCTCTGGGGAGTTTTCTCTGGGGGTGTCTGCTGTTTGTTCCGCTGGGCCTGTTCAATGCCGCCAGCGGTTCACCGGGTATTGGGCTTACCTGGGTGACCCGCGTTTGGATGCCCTTTTCGCTTCCCTGGTTTTCAGCCATAACGGAAGAAGCGATGTTCAGGCTGTTCCTTGTCAGTCTGGTCTATTTTATGCTGCGGCCTGCCTTCAATAAAAGTCCTGCCGTAGCCGTCGTTTCTGCGGTACTCTTCAGTGCGATCATCTTCGGCTTGGGTCACGATGGAACACTGCTAGACAGGATTCTGATAACTGGATTGCTGTACGGCTTGCCGATGGCGGTCATTTTCGCTAAGCGTGACTGGGAGCATGCCGTGGGCGCCCACTATATGATTAATATGATCCCATGGGTGATGGTCTTTCTGGAGAGCTTAAGCTTGAATGTGAATGTTTAATAACGTAGAGAAATTCGATTCAAAAATCGATGGCAAGCAGCGATTGATTATTTTTTAAATTGCGCCTAAAAAGGATTCTGAATCCCAACAAACTGAAAGAGTGCTTAAATATCAAGCATCAACCTTGATGCCTCGGAATTTCCATTCCGAGGTCCGTGACTTCGGGGCAAAATATGAAAGTAAAAGGATGAGGAGAAAATGTCGATTACACCAGCTTTTGAGATAGGTTTATGGAATGCCTGGATTTTTATGGTCTGTTTTCTTCTCCCTCCGATTATATCGATTTTAGTAGGTAAAGGTAAAGCAACATCAAAAAGACTGAATGTTTCTGTTCCTATTAAGCATGAAAAATTACTTAATGTCATTTCTACGGCTATTATGGTTGCTGGAATTATCTATTCCATCTTTCTGCCATTGCAATTAGGAAAAGTATGGTTTTTCATAGGTTTAATAATCTTCCTAATAGCATTTGTTATTTCCCTATCAGCTACTTTTTTTGTTCGGACTACTCCAATTGGTAAACCTTTCACCAAAGGACCCTACCGTTACTCAAGGCATCCCTATTATGTTGCACAAACTTTGATATTTTTAAGCATTGCCATAGCCAGTGTTTCATGGGTGTTTCTAATGCTTACAGTAATAATGGGAATTTTTCACTTGATATTTGCACCTGCTGAAGAACAATATTGTCTTAAAAGGTATGGAAAGGATTACAAAGAATATATGAAAAGGACACCAAGATGGATAGGAATACCGAAATCGGAAAAAAGTGATTAATATGCCCATTCGTTCGCATTATCGTCTAACACAGCATATACGCTTCGGCTACCGCTTATAATGCATATCTAATTTCTCCTGTTTTAGGCTCATAGACATATCCCCTAAATTTCAAATATTCAATATCACTTAAAGTTTGATCTCTACCAATTCCACTTTCAGCGGCTTTAAGTACAACCATTTCTATGCTTGTATCCTCTTCTTGAATAGACACCATAGTACCTAACAGTTCTAAAATATTTTACTGGTATGTGACTTAGCAGTAATCGCACAAACTCAATTTTATCCATTGTTACAGTTATCTTCCTTTTGGTTTCAGTGTCTTTATACCAGAATATTACATGTTTTCCATCATAGGCTTTTATTCTTGATTCGGCTATTGGTGGATGCTTAACATATCTACCAATATACCTTGCCATATTCCACCCATCTCTTTTTTCAAATCTTCTTTTACCGTAAATTACAAATCCATTTGGATATTTTTTAAATTGCAAGTCTATGAACTTATTTGTCTCTTTGCATCTTGGCATTTCTTTTTTCAGCCTTGTCAGTAATTCATATTGCCACTTTTTCCTCCATCCTTTATAGTGTATAAAATGTACATGAATCCAGTTCCCATTTCTATCAAAACCACCTTCAGTAACAATGCTATGAATATGATGATTATATTTCATATCTGCACCAAATGTTTGCAGAAACTGAATCATGCCAATTTTCAACTTTATTTTTCTCTTGCTTTTTTTATTTGAAAACTGGATCATATCTCCCATTGTTACTTTTGCTGCCTCAAAGAGAATTTTCTGATGATCAGAAATCTTGAAAGTCTCCCTTAACCTGTCAGGAATAGTAAAAACAACATGCCTGTGTGGGACTCTTAGAAGTCTATGATAAATTTTATCTGCAAATTCATTAGCCGATTTTGTTCCACATGATGTACATAGACGAGTCTTACAAGTGAAAGATACGTACTTCTTTGTTTCACATTTCGGACACTTATATACTTTATATCCATTTTGAGGCTTTCTACAAAACCTCATTCTTTCAACATTTTCTATTTCAGTAGCAGGATAAGAAAATGTGTTTATAAATTCCTATACGTCAAGAAAATCCGACCGGAGGGAGGATTTTGTTCTCCTCACAGTCAATAATATATACTTAAAGAGCAATTCAAGGAGCAAATGCGTCCATTTACTTTCATTAACGCTGCCATGTCGGCAGATGGTAAGATCTCAACCAATCTAAGAAAACAGGTAAGGATATCAGGAGATAATGATTTTGCAAGAGTAGACCGTTTACGTGCCGGTGCCGATGCCGTGATGGTAGGTATCGGCACAGTACTGGCTGATGATCCCAGTCTAACTATCAAATCAAGCAATCTCAGACGTGCATACAAAGAGAAGTACGGATATGAGAACCCTATCAGGATAGTAGTAGACAGTATGGCCAGAACACCCATTGAATCTGATATCTTTATAAAAGGGGATGCAGAGCGAATAATAGCTGTATGTGAGCAAGCTCCCATACAGCAAATTGAAGAACTTAAGAAAAAGGCTACTATAATCACAGCAGGTAATGTACAGGTAGATTTGAATATATTGATGTCATCCCTACACCAAAAAGGTATTCATACACTAATGGCCGAAGGTGGTGCAACTCTAAATTGTTCACTGGTCTCTCAAGGGCTTGTGGATGAGATCTACACCTACATAGGTGCAGTAATACTGGGTGGTGAACAAGCTCCTACACTGGTTGATGGAATTGGTTTTTCACGCCGTAAGCAAGCATCCGGACTTGAATTGATCTCAATTGAGAAAATAGATGACGGTGTACTGCTTAAATGGCGTGTAAAAAAGACAGTTTAGGAAAGTGTTTTATTCCATAATAATAAATGAGAAACACAAATACAAATACTAATATTAATCTGGCAGGGAATTCGGATGATTCTTCAGGACAAAGAAAAACTTATTGCGCGTATCAATGAATTAAAAGAAGAGCGTAATGCAGTGATCCTTACTCATAATTATCAGCGTGGTGAGGTTCAGGACATTGCTGATTTTACAGGTGATAGTCTTGGTTTAAGCCAGCAGGCTGCTGAGCATGAGGCTGATGTGATCGTATTTTGCGGAGTGGATTTTATGGCACAAAGTGCTGCTATTCTCAGTCCGCAAAAGACAGTGTTGATACCTGAGATCTTATCTGAATGCCCAATGGCAGCCATGATCACACCTGAAGAGTTAATAATTAAGAAAAAGGAATATCCCGATGCTGTAGTTGTAGCATATGTAAACACCAGTGCACAGGTAAAAGCACATTCTGATATCTGCTGTACATCTGCTAATGCCGTGCAGGTAGTGAATAGTCTTGATGAAAATGAAGTGATCTTTGTACCGGACAGGAACCTGGCACTGTACACAGCCCGTTATACGAATAAAAAGATCATACCCTGGGATGGTTACTGCCCCACACATCATATGATACTGCCTGAAGATATTATGCTGTTAAAAAATACGTATCCTGATGCTGAAACAATCGTTCACCCGGAATGTAGGCCTGAAGTGATCGATCTTGCAGATAATGTTTTTAGTACAGGAGGAATGGTCACTCACATTAAACGCTCAAAGAGCAGTAAATTTATTATTGGTACTGAAATAGGTATGCTGCATAGACTTAAAAAAGAAAACCCTGATAAAGAATTTTATCCTGCATCATCATGTGCTGTATGTCCGAGCATGAAGATGAACAGTCTTTCAAACATTATAACCGCACTTGAGGAGAACAGGTATGTGGTAACTATTCCCGAATCCATACGCGAGCAGGCTAAGAAGTCATTAGACCGTATGCTTGAGAGTGGAAGGGGTGATTGATGCGAAATCCATTGCAATCAATTTCTACAGTATTTGAACTGATCAGATGGGCCAATTGTGCTATGGCCGGATCTGCGGCCGTAGCTGGAACTTTAATAGCCTATCTGGCACTGCCTGAGACGGTACAGGTTCATATAATGCATGAACCTTTTATAGTTTTTCTTGTAGTATTTTTTATAACCGGAGCTGGTAATGCAATAAATGACTATTTTGATCTTGAGATCGACCGTGTGAACCGTCCCCGTCGTCCTATACCATCAGGCAGGATGAGCCAGACAGCGGCTTTCATCATTGCATTGATCTTATTTTGCACAGGCATTATACTTTCATATTGGCTTGGACCTGCTTGTTTATTCATTGCAATATTCAACTCTATCCTGTTGTTTTTATATGCATACATTTTAAAGCAGACAGTACTGATAGGTAATATTGCAGTGGGTTATCTGGGCGGTTCTACTTTTCTTTTCGGAGGTGCACTTGAGATATTCGAAGGTACTGGTATCATGTCTGTTATGATATTATTCCTTCTGGCAGGTCTGGCTACTCTGGCAAGAGAGATAGTGAAAGACATCCAGGATATGGAAGGTGACCTCAAAGCAGGAGCTACGACACTTCCAATTAAAATTGGCGAGGATAAGGCGAAAAGGGCAGCAGCCGTAATAGGATTAACTGCTGTGATGTTAAGTCCGCTCCCTTTTGTTATTAATTTGCATAATGCCTTTGGTGAATCCTACCTTATCATGATCTTCGGGGCGGATATATTATTCTTAATATCTATTAATGAGCTGCTGCTTAAAGATAATGCAAAAAAATCATCCAAACTACTTAAGATGGCTATGTTTTTAGCTTTGCTGGGGTTTGTTGTGGGTACAATAGTATAATTGCTATGATTATACCTTTATTTTAATATATCAGGTATAACTTGATATACTCAGTAAAATCCGACTGAATGGAGGATTGTGTTTTTTATTCATAAGTTTTAAATAGATTCAATTATAAAACTATAAGAGAATTAAGAGTTTTATTGAAATTATAAGTAAGGAGGATATAGCAATGAAAGATAAGATAATTCCAACAGCACCGATAGAGCGTCTGATCAGGGCAGCCGGAGCCGAAAGAGTTAGTGCCAGCGGCAGTGAAGCACTGGCAAAGCATCTGGAAGAATATGGCATTGATATTGCTGCCAGAGCTATTCGTCTGGCTAATCATGCTAAAAGGACTACAGTTAAAGGTGTGGATATCGAAGAGGCCTTACAACAGATGGAACAGTAATTTACAGTTGGAGTAGAGTAAAGAAGAGGCCTTACGGCCCCTCCTTCTCCTCAAACCGGTGGTAATTAATCCTTTTAAGAAACCAGCAATAATTCTTACTTCCCAGAAAATTTTCCGGTGCTTACCTTTTGTTTCCTGAGTAGTGATACTAATAATAAGCTGGTATGAAAATACATTATAAGTCATTATGGAAATGGCTGTTGCAATAGGGTCAATAACAAAGTTTTTATTTCTGTAATTAAATATAGTCACAATGGCCAGAAATATCAACCAACCTGCTTTCATACTAATTTCAGGCATTGTTGCCCTTACTGCAATTCTTATTGTATCTCATCTTACATGGGTGTTTGTAGATGTGATCATATTAAGTTTATTCTTTGCTTACATATTATACCCGCTTGATAAGACCCTGAGAAAGATCACAAAGATTAAAAACCGGAATATTTCGGCATTTTTAACTCTTGCTATTGTAGTACTGCTTTTTGTTACTGTTTTCATAAATATCCTTCGAGTTCTTTTTACTGAATTAAGCGGATTGGATTTAGCTACTATCGAAGAAAGTATAAATGCATTAATGGAACCATGTTATGATCTTATTGAATCGTTAATTCCATATTTCAACCAGGAAGATCTGGGTGAGGACCTATCCAATCTTATTATATCAGTTGTCTGGTTCGTAGTTGATATTGTTACCACCGGTCTAATGAATTTCGCATCCAATATCGGAATTATTACAATGAAATGTGCAATAATGGTTTTTCTCTCATTTTATCTGCTTGCTGATAGTGATAAAATCCTGAAGAATTATACTGAATTAATACCTGCCAACAGAATAGTAACCGTAAATAAGTTCCTGTTCAATCTTGATAATATTTATCACAGTCTGTTTCACGTATTTTTATTTGTATGTCTACTTGGAGGTTTTATAGGTGCCATTGGTTTTTTTTTAATAGGAGTACCTTATCCTGTCATGTGGGGCAGTATCATTGCAATCTTTTCTTTACTGCCTATCGTAGGACCTGCAACAGTCTACGTACCCATAGCATTATATTACCTCGTGACAGGTGAATGGCAGATAGCTGTAATCATTGTAATTTATGGCCAGGTGTTCATGGATATAATTCCGGGAAATGTTATTCGACCAAAGCTTATGATGACGAGCGGACAGATACACCCGATCATAACCCTGTTAGCCTTCTCAACAGCTTTATTTGTGATAGGTCCTATGGGAATTATTATAGGCCCAGCAGCATACGGTTTTTTACTGGCATTCTACAGGACATTTGTTGAAATTGAATCAAAAACGCAGTTGGATTTGCCAAATGAAAAAGAAACTGAAGAAGAAGAAGAAGAAGAAGAAACTGATGAAATAGTAGAAAGAGAAGAATTACCAAAAGCAGATGACGGGCAGGATGAAACCGATATCCGGAATTAAAGACTATCCCTGATGACCTGGTTCTTCAAAATACCAATGCCTTCAATCTCAATTTCAACCGTATCACCAGGCAGCATCTCGCCTACACCTGGTGGGGTTCCGGTAGCTATAATATCACCTTTTTCAAGTGTCATAACATGAGAAATAAACTCAATAAGAACAGGAACACCAAAGATCATTTTATTGATATTGGAATCCTGTTTGACTTTTCCGTTCACTCTGGTACGGATAAACAAATCTGAGATATCAATATCAGAAGGTTGGGCTATATACGGGCCAAATGGTGCAAAGGTATCATAGCTCTTTGCTCTGGTCCACTGAGTGTCGAGCTTCTGGATATCACGGGCCGTAACATCATTAAAACAGGTATATCCAAGTACCACATCCATGGCCCTATCAGAAGGAACGTTCCTGCATCGTTTACCTATTACCACTGCCAGTTCTGCTTCATAGTCCACCTGTTCCACTTCATTCGGATATATGATCCTATCACCATCCCCGATCACGCTCGAATTAGGTTTTAAGAACAATATAGGGTGATCAGGCATAGTCATATTCAGTTCCCTGGCATGGTCTACATAGTTCAATCCCACGCAGATGATCTTACTTGGAGTTGAGGGTGGCAATACCTGTAACTCATCAATAGAGAACGTATCACAATATAGAGTCTTATCCACCACTACTCTATCATCCAGTATCGTACCGGTAAATATCTCATCCTGGTATTTGAATCTACCTAGCATATTATCCTCGTAGATGTACCGAATTACTTAAAACATTATCTTTTTTCCGGTTACATCCCTATGATATTTTCCAAGTTCACTATTGAGGAGAATATCTCCATAAAACACAGGTCCGTCCTTACAGACACGAAGCCCCCACGGGTCAATAGTGCATGACCCACAAACTCCGATTCCGCACTTGAAATACCTGTGGAGACTGAACTGTGACCTATTTTCAAGACCGTTCACATGCAGCATGTCCAGTACTGCCCGCATCATCATCTCAGGGCCGCAAACATAGAACATATCAAAACTGTTCAGATCGTACTTATCCATCAGACCGGTAATAACCCCGTGATACCCTTTACTTCCATCATCAGTAGCAGCCTTTAATTCACCTGATCTGCTGAATTGCTCTTCAAATAGCAGTTCTTTTGATGTTTTAGCCCCTAATAATATTGATATTTTTGCGTCTCTTAATCGTAGTTGATGTGCCAGGGGCAATAGAGGTGCAGCACCCACACCACCCGCAATGATCATTATTCGCTGTCCTGTCAATTCAAAACCATTCCCAAACGGACCTCTTAACCCAATACTATCACCTGGTTTCATATTAGACAGTGTTTCGGAAGCATCTCCTACTCTTTGCACAGTTATACTGTTCGGATGCGATAGTGCCATAGGGACCTCATCCACACCCCTTATCCATACCATGACGAACTGACCTGGTATAGCATCAGGTTTAATATCAAATATAAGGGTAGTGATTGTCGGAGTCTCTTTAATAACCTCCTTTATGACAGCATTTACCGGTTTCACTGTTTCACCTTCTTATGCGCAATTCCGATGATATCCCCCAGGTTTAAATCCCGTGATTTGAGAAATGTGAAAAGCGCTTCACTTATTTCACTAAAAATGGTAAAATTGTCATATATGGCAGAACCTATCTGCACGGCAGAGGCACCTGCCATCATCATCTCAACTGCGTCCTCCCACTTACTTACCCCACCAACACCTATTACAGGAATATCCAGTGCTCTGTACAGGTCATAGACACATTTCACAGCAACAGGGCGTATGGCAGCACCCGAGAGACCACCGTACAGATTACCAAGTATTGGATAACCACTGTGAATATCTATAGCCATACTCCTGATCGTATTAATAGCAACCACAGCATCTGCACCGCCTCTGGATGCGGCTTCGCCTATTGTAACAATATCTGTGACATTCGGAGTAAGTTTAACCCATATAGGTACACTGGCAGTAGTTTTAGCAGCTTTTGTGATCTTTTCTACCAGTACGGGATCAGTACCTACTGCAGCACCGTACTGTTGCGAATGCGGACAGCTCAGGTTCAGCTCAAAAGCATCTGCACCTTCAAGTCCTTCTATTATTTCACTAAACTCATCCGGATGGCTGCCGAAGATACTGACTATTACAGGTACGTCTCCTTCTTTAGCAGTCGCTAATTCATCATTAAATTCTTTATAGGATGGGTTAGGCAGTCCCATAGCATTCAATAGCCCGCACTCAAGTGCGACCAGGCTTGGATTAGGATGTCCTTTCTCTGGTATGGTACCTATGGACTTGGTAATTACTGCACCGACACCTGACCCTGCAATTCGTTTTAGCGATGCTCCGGTTGTGCCAAGTATTCCTGCCGCTAAAATTACAGGGTTTTTCATCCCAAGTCCGGTAAGTTCAATAGATAGTTCCGGCTGGGTCATACTTCATCAACTGTTAACCCCTGATGTACTATCTTGAAGATTTTAGCAACAAGTGCAGTAGGATCATCAGCCTGGAACACGTTTCTCCCTATTGCTACACCTTTGCCGCCTGAGTGGATGGAATCATATACCATTTCAAGCAGGTCGTGCTGAGTATCCATCTTTGGCCCTCCGGCAACTACTACCGGTACAGGACACCCCATTACCACTTCTTTGAATGAATCCGGATCTCCTGTATAGTTGGTCTTGATAATATCAGCACCCAGTTCAGCTCCTATACGGGCTGCATGTTTAACATATTCCACATCATGTTCTGATTTGACTGTCCTGCCCCTGGGATACATCATTGCCAGTAGGGGCATGCCCCACTCATCACATATTCTTGCAGTAGCACCCAACCCCATCAACATCTCAGCTTCATCCTTTGCACCTACATTTATATGTACCGATACACAATCAGCTCCTACTTTGATAGCTTCTGCCACACTGGTTACCAGTACCTTATGGTTGGGATCAGGACCTAAAGACGTGGATGCTGAAAGATGTATGATCAAACCTACATCCCTTCCATAGCCACGATGACCATATTTCGGAAGGCCCATGTGACCTAGAACAGCATTGGCACCGCCCTGTGCCACTTTATTTACCATTTTTGATAGATCTATTAGTCCTTTGATCGGTCCTGCACCTACGCCATGATCCATTGGAATAATTATAGCATTCCCCGTCTCCCTGTTGAAGATCCGCTCTAAGCGTACCGATTTACCAATATTTCCTGACTTGAAGTTATTTGTCTGCATTAAAGACCACCTGAATTTGTTGAAAGGTTTTGATATTACTTATGTATTTAGATACCTGTACATACCTGATAATTATTTTCATCATTGAATATATGTAAATAAATCAAATAGCTTTTTATCCTACTAATTCATATTTTATTCATTGGAAGCGAATTAAATATGACATTGAGTGAATTGACTGTAAAAGACGTTATGACAAGAGGTGTTATCTCTGTACCAATAAATTATCCTGTCATAGAAGTAGCTAAGATAATGGCTAGACAGAATGTTTCTGGTATAGCGGTTATTGATGAGAACGGTGAAGTTATGGGTATGATCGCTGAAATGGATATGTTAAAGATCATTCTGGATGAATCCTTGATGGATACTACTGTTGAGGACATCATGAACTATACTGTTCAGTCAGTCAAACCCTCTACATCATTAAAGGAAACGGTTGAAATAATGAAGGAAAAAGGTATCCATAGACTGCTTGTCCTTTCAGAGCCAGGTGTTGGTGCTTCATATCGTCCAGTTGGAATACTTAGTGCCAGCGATATCATCAGTAAGGTTAGGTAACACTATTTTCTACAAACTTAGAAACTGTGAACGAAGTTAATATTCTCTTAAGGTATTCTGCACAACTTTGAACTCAACTGGGCATGTATCCTGATAATATCAAACTTTGTTAGCAGTCCTAATAATTTTTTCGGGTCCTGCCTGTCCACTACAGGCAATCGCCCTATCCCGTTATCCAGTAGTTTCTTTAATGCATCTTCCAGGCTCTCATCTTCATAGGTCACTACTACTGAAGTGGTCATAATATCTTCAACCAGTATATTTTCCCTTTCATCAAAAGCGATTTTTTCTGCATCCTCAAAAGTTACTACACCTACCAGTTCCATATTATCAAGTACCGGATATCCGACATGTCCGTATTTATGAACAAGGTTAAGTATTGTCGGAACTTGTGTTGCCGGGTCCACTGTGATAATATTTGTGCTCATTGCATCCTTAACCTGGATCAATTCCAGGACATCTATGGTCATTTCTCTGCGGTGGGCAGGGGAATCCATCCTGGTTTGTACCTGCTTTTCATATATAGTCCATTTTCCGGATATCACAAAGGCCAGTGTCGAAGCCAGCATTAATGGCGGCAGCAGGTGATAGTTACCGGTAAGTTCGGATACCATTATTATAGCTGCGAGTGGTGTTTTTGCCACACATGCCAGCAGTGCTGCCATTCCTACTAAGACAAAAGTTGCATATTCGGTAACAATGGTAGGAAATAGAATATGAAAAGTTAGACCTAAGAATCCACCAAGCATAGCACCGATCACCAGAGTCGGGCCAAATACACCACCACTTCCTCCGCTGCTAATGGTGAATGAAGTAGCCAATATTTTAGCAAATATCAACACCAGCATCAGTCCTGCTGTAAGTGCCAGTTCTTGATTTATTGCCTGCTGTATCAGTCCGTATCCTACACCCAGACTTTGCGGTATAAAGAATGCCATAATACCGAGCATTAAACCGCCAATAGCAGGTTTGATATGCCTGGGTATGGCAAGTTTACTGAAACTATTCCTTAATCCATAGAAAATATGGATGTACAGGATGCCTATAGCTGCACAAGCGATTCCAAGTAGTGCATAAAAGAAAAGTCCGATCGGATGGGTGAACTGGTAATCAGGCATGCTGAACAAAGGATCCCAGTTGAATACTGTACAGAATATGGAATATGCAATAGTGGATGAAATAAAGGCAGGAACTATTCCTTCTGATTCGGAACCCTGCCTGTATAGCACTTCTATAGCAAAAATAGCGCCACCAAGAGGTGCCTTGAATATACAGCCTATACCAGCTGCCATACCGCAAATAACAAGCATGCGTCTGTCCCTGTCATTCAGTTTGAGTTTGTTTGCAAGAATAGACCCGAATCCTGCGGAAATGTGGGCTATGGGTCCTTCCCTACCTGCACTGCCACCTGAACCTATTGTTATCATGGTAGTAATGGCTTTAATAAAGGGTACACGGTCCCGTATGATACCCCGTTTGTGGTGATACGATTCTATTACTGAATCAGTCCCGTGCCCTTCAGCCTCGGGAGCAAAACGGTATACTAAATATCCTGCAACAAGTCCTCCCAGAGCCGGAAGGATAATTAAAAGGATACGACTGGGGTGGGCTGGTGGCGCAGTAAGCAGGTCCACATCACCTGCAGGTGTTACAGAATAGTAACCACCTATACCTCCTAAAATATAATACGTGGAATAAAATAGGCCGCTGTAGAAAACAATTGCAACCAGTCCACTTACCACGCCAACGATAGTGCTGAGAACAGCCCAACGCTGAACATGCTTCAGGTTTAGTTCTCGTATGATCTCACTGATCCGGGTGATGAAATTCAAGTATTAACCCCTGGAAAAAGCGAAAAAAATCTTTGAATTGATATCAATGCTTGCCTTGATGCTGGTGAATATGTATATCCCGTATCTTCAACCTTCTTTTACTTTTATTGGAACAAAATCCTCGCTACCGCTCGGATTTTCTTGAGTACATCAAGTTATACTTGATATACTACAAAAAAATGCTCACTTCGTTCGCATTTACTTGAGATATATTTTTATGAAATATATACTGGAACAAAATCCTCGCTACCGCTCGGATTTTATTGACCGACATTCTGGAGGAATGGAGGATTAGAAAATGCGAAGCATTTTCGATATATCAAGTTATATTTGATATACTATAAAAAAGGTACATTACGACACTAAAAGATCAAATATTCTAAAAGAATTCATAAACTTACTTGAAGATGGATACCCAATTGAAAATTGGCTTTCTAAACTAAAATTCAGAAACAACAAAAATGCGGAAGTTAATTGGCAATTTACAACTGAGGATGCCAGGATAAAATTATCTCGACTTTACCCGACACTTGAGAATTGATATAACACTAGGTCTAGCCATTTAATATCACAAAAGTAAAATGGATATTATAAAATATAAATTATGCGGCCTATTCCAGGACAGTGCCGAAAATTCTTATTACTTTTTTAGCACTATTAGACCAGCTATATTCACTTGCTTTTTTTATTCCTTTTTCAGTGAATCTTTTGGAAAGTTCTTGATCAGTTAATATACTACTTATAGCAAAGGTCAGCCCCTTAACATCAGTAGGGTCAACAACAATAGCTGCATCCCCTACAATTTCAGGACAACAACTTGTTGTTGAAGTGATTACGGGACAGCCACATGCCATTGCTTCCACCAATGGAAGACCGAAACTTTCAGAGTATGATGGCATCATAAGTAATTTTGCAAGACTATATATATAGGGCATATCTTCATGAGAAATCCAACCAGGATAGACAAATCTAGGATCATTTGCCAATTCTTTCCCAAATACCTCTGTGATATACTCATAACAGCGATTATCTGCTAATACGAGTTTTAATGTTTTTGAATTATCCTCAAATGCAAGGAATGATCTCACGATATTATCAATGTTTTTCCTTGGTAACAATCTATCACCCTGGAATGGTTTTGCAACAGAAAGAATAAAGTTATCCGGTAAATCGTATTTCTGCTTGATAGCCTTAAGTAACTGCGAACGAAGTGAGCAGTTACTTGAAAAATGGACTAAAGACATATAATCCCATCAATACAAAGCAAGCTTTAGCAATTATATCAAGTCCGGCTTGATAGTCCAGATAGAATAACAGCATAATCACAATTATTAAAAAAGCAACCAAACCAAGAATCCTGGTATCCTGTATCTTCGGATATGGTATATTGCTGATCATTAACATAGCCAGGACAAACATGATACCTAATAGAACAATGGAATAAAGTGGAGAACTTTCATCATAGAAGGCCAGTATATATAGAACTACGATCAGACCGGAAGTTGTTATCGGAATACCCATAAATCCTTTTTTTACAGGTATTGCACTGAACCTTGCCAGTCTGAGTATACTACATGCTAAAAATACCCCTCCAACAAAACAGGCATAATAATGGAACTGAGGTGCCAGTATGGCATATACCATGGCACATGGAGCTACTCCAAAAGATATTGTATCAGCCAGTGAATCAAGAGATTCCCCAAGCTTACCTGATTCCATTGATCTGGCGACCAGACCGTCTAATCCATCACTCATTACAGCTAATAAGATAAGGATAGAGGCATGATTGACATTGGATGGAGACTGGATCACCATTAGAATTGCAGAAAAACCAAGCAGTGCATTTATCAGGGTCACTAAATCAGGTAGTTTAATAAGCTGAAAAATAGTCTCACTCAATTCATACACCTGCACTGCTATTATGATCTTCTTTAGTAGAATTTCTTCTTGCGATGATAGAAATAGCTGCTTTTACTGAATCTCCTTTGTTAACACTCAATATGTACCCTTCGGGAGGTGTGATATCTACACGACTTCCAAATCTGATCATACCAATGCGCTCTCCTCTAACTACTTTATCCCCTACATTAAAATAAGTATCTATCCTTCTGGTTATTGTACCTGCTATCTGTACTACCTTGACAGTACCGTATTTTGATTCGATATAAATAGTATTTCGTTCATTTCTATTAGAGTCTTTGAAAAAAGCTGGCAAATACCCGCCATTTTTATGATTCATCCGGATGATCTTACCGGCAATAGGGACCCTGTTGACATGTACATGATGCATATTCATGAAAATGCATACGGTTTTTCCTCTGATTTCTATTACTTTACCATCGGCTGGTGATATAATGTCATCCTCGGATCCTTGAGGAATACGCTCAGGATCCCTGAAAAACCAGATAAAGAATATATCCAGGATAATGAAAATAACCGATTCATATACCAGCAGCTTAGAATTAAGAAATATCCCTATTATTGCCAGGACAATTGAAATTAAGAACAATCCTATTACTACTGTGTCGGTGTTTCGGGCAAGGATTATCAATCACCTCGCAAAATACGGTTTATATCCTTTTTTATTTCCAACCATAGACTATCAATAAGATATAGCACTTCGGGAAGTAGAATTAGTACGGCGTAAGCAATAAAAAACAGAGCTATCCCGGAACCGATCTTGGCAATAATATGGTGTGATAAAAAGAAACTTGCTGAATCATGTAAATAAAATTCCTTACCGAATATATTTATGATCATCGGACCTGTTCCAAACCACTGGTAACCAAAAGCTCCTACTACAAAGGTATTTCTTATAAGATTGAGAATATAAATAACAGGAACCGATGCCATTAGTGCCATGATTATTCTTTTTAATTCAGCCCGTGTGCCCAGGATGATCCCAATAAAAAGCGCAATACTCTCAATAGCAGTACAGGCCAGTATGATCTCTATTCTATATCCTTCCAGTGTCATTAGATTCCAGTCGATCCTCTCTACAGGAAAACCCACTAGATTTGAAAGCCAGACCGTATGGGAGGCAACTGTGGATATGATCAGATGGTTCAATGATGGTATCTGTGCAAATGGGAAATAGAACAGACAACCTAAAGCAGTTATTTTTGTAAGAATAAGCAAGTCATTTTCTCTGTTGACTAAATCTTTAGTTGTGTTACCTTTCTTTGCTTGTAGATAGGTAATGAACATCAGATGTGCTACAATGATACATAAGAATGCTGCAAACAACATCAGTAGTATCATTGTGAAATCACTTTCTTCTAAGTAATGTATTGGTTCAAGCCCCAAATGTCCGGCAAACACAACCCACCCGATAGCACCGATTGGCAATCGTTGTAGTTTGTATTGTTGCGGGAGAAAAGATGCAACAACAAAGAATACCAGAGCAGTCCATAATAGATATATTACCATTTTTCAAGTCCTTGGAGATATTATCTCTATACCGTAACTTTCACTTAATTTATCATTCATAACTGAAATCTCCTTGTTAATTCAACTGTAGTTGAATCCATTTAGTATAATAAATTTATCTAAAGATTCATAAAGACTTAATGATATCCTTAAAGAAATAAATCCTCCTATTACAGATTGCCCTAAAAGTAAAACTTTTGCGGTATTTTGAAAAGGGGATGTGGTGAGGAGACGAGAAGAAATGATATAAGAAGCGTCTCCACACTTATATATTAATGACTTCCAAAGTATATAAATATTTCTATTGTACTATTGAAAAAAATATCATCATCACACGCGATCCTTAAAAGTCAGGGGAAGCATATACATTCCTATATATTAACAAAGTATATGTACATTTAAAGATATAAATAGGGATATGGGTAGCCTTAGTGCCTCATTCAGAAAAATGATTAATGATATCCTGTATTCAGGATATGAGCGAGTCCTAACTCATGAAATTAAGGAATTCAAGATACCAGGACATGTCGCTATTATCATGGATGGTAATCGCAGATATGCCAAAAGACTTGGTATGAGTATGTATCAGGGACATATCAGGGGAGCGGATACCACACAACGGATACTTGATCTATCCTATGAACTGGGCGTTAAGCAGTTGACTATTTATGCTTTTTCTACTGAGAACCTGAGCCGTTCATACAATGAAAAGAAAAATTTATTTGATCTTATAGGGATCAAACTGGAAGAGATAATCAATGATGAGCGTACTCACAAGCGGAGGATGAAGGTTAGAATACTGGGCAATACTGATCTACTTCCAACTGGTCTGCAGAAAATAGCAAAACAGACTGAATACATAACAAAAAATTATGATAATTTCTACCTGAATATTGCATTAGCTTATGGAGGGCGCCAGGAGATCGTGGACACTGCAAGAATAATTGCTACTAAGATCTATTCAGGAGAACTTATGTTATCTGACATTAACGAAAAAACCATCTCTTCACACCTATACCCGTCTTCTACGTTTTCCGTACCTGATGTTGACCTTATCATCAGGACTGGCGGTGATGAGAGGATATCCAATTTCCTGCCGTGGCAGGCAAGTGGAAATGAATGTGCTGCATATTTTTGTGCCCCGTACTGGCCCGAGTTTCGGAAAATAGATTTTTTACGTTCTATACGCACGTATCAGACCAGAGAGCGTGAGAGGCAGAAGAATACCGTATTGCGCATTGTACGGCTCCTGAATTGGACCGGCCAGGTTGAAGTTAAACAGGTGGTCTATATGAGCCGTAAAGCTGTGGATATTACTAGAGACGAAGTAATGGTAATCCTGCAAGATCTTTCAAGAACCCATGAAATGAGGAATGTTGCCTTTGTATGGTAATATCATACCAAAACATTAATATTAACATTGAACATCCTGTTTTTTCATGGATATCGAAGGTTATGCAAAACGTGCTTTATTTTCAGGTGAAAGTCCGGACAAGATAGAAGAGCGTCTATCACAGCGTATACTTGAAATTAAAGGTAATAATATTAGTAAGGACCATGCAAATGAGCTGGCTCATGCAGTTATGGTTGAATCACAGGCTACTTTACAACTGAATAAAGATATTCTCATACCAATACAATCAGGTATTACTATGGGCCAGTTCGGGGTAGGTAGCAGAGGAGCAGGTGATTTTTTTGCCCATGAACAGATTGCCCATGTGATTGGAAAGACGACGGCAGAAGTGGACAGTTCACATCTGGATGATTCGGGTGTTGTCAGGGCCAGTAAAGGTGAGTATCTGGTGGTGACAGTAGATGGTATGCACAGCCGTTTAAGTGATTATCCTTTTTTATCCGGGTTCCATGTTGCAAGAGCAGCACTTCGCGATATCTATGTAATGGGGGCAAAACCTCTTGCAATGTTATCAGATATTCATGTTGCTGATGATGGGGATGTAGGGAAGATATTTGATCACATAGCAGGGATCACTACAGTAGCCGAACTTACGGGTATACCATTGATAACGGGCAGTACACTGCGTATTGGAGGAGATATGGTAATTGGAGAACGGATGACCGGATGTGTGGGTGCCGTAGGGATCACTCAACTGGTTTCTGCACGGATACAGGCAGAACCAGGGGACCTGGTACTTATGACACAGGGTGCTGGTGGTGGTACAATTTCTACAACCGCTTTATATTATGATATGCACGATGTTGTGGATGAGACTGTTAATATCACATTCATTGAAGCCTGTGAGGCTATAATAGATGCCGGACTGCTGGAACACATACATGCTATGACCGATGTTACTAACGGAGGTATACGCGGAGATGCAAAGGAGATATCCAGGACTGCAGGAGTAAAACTGGTATTTAAGGAAGATAAGCTCCGGCCACTGGTGAATCCTGCTGTAATGACCATGCTGGAAATGCTTAAGATTGATTATCTGGGTGTTTCCCTGGATGCATTACTGATCATTGCACCCGCCGGTGCTGCTGATAGTATTCTTGATGTGCTTAGATCGAAAGATATTGCGGCAGATGTCGTCGGACAAATAGAAAAAGGAAGTGGAGCCCAACTGGAAGTTGATGGGGTTATGAATGACTTTTCACCACGGTTCAGGGAATCGGCTTATACACCTATAAAGAAATTAGTAGGTGAAGACGAACCAATGGACTTTAAGGATATGTGTGATAGGGTTGAGCGTGCGGCCGGGGAAGCTGTTGATAAAAAGAATAGGATTATTGAGAGAATTGGAAAGGCAAAATAATTAATATCCGGCCAATTTGTAGCGTAAAGTTTTCATACTGATATCGTAATTTATTATCCATGACTGAGACGCTGGAGAAAATAATTACCAAAGGATTCAATACCTGGATTAAAAATCTGAATATCTGCATTCCTCTGGTCATTAATTATGTAGTAATGCTTCTTATCAAAGTATTTGTTATTGTCATAGTATTCGTTGGAATTTTAGGTATCAGTATATTTGATGAAATGCTCTCTACTTCAAATGAGGAACTAATAGAAGTTATTTTATCATCTGCTAATGAAAATTTTGTCTTTATAGCTATTTTAGCACTACTATGTGTTATTATCACAATGCTAGCAAGTTCTTATTTTTCTGCAGGTGCGATAGGGATGTGCCAGAGTGCAATCTCTCGTGGTGATACTACTATTGGGGATATGATCAGTGCCGGGAATAAAAGTTTTATACATGTGTTCCTGGCAGATGTACTAATACTTCTGATGATACTTGCCGGGATAGTATTCTTGGTACCTGGTGGCCTTCTTATGGGGAATAACATAGATACCACTGGAGCAGGACAGTTCGGTTTGGGAATAATACTTTTCATACTGGGCCTGCTCATATGGGTTATCTATTTGATTATATTATCAGTTTTTCTTTCAATGGTACTGTATGCTATAGTAGTTGAAAGGATAGGTGCCCTGGAAGGTATCTATAAAGGATATGAATTTTTTATGGATAATAAACTGAGTGTTATAGTTATCTGGTTAATCAGCACTACTATCTATATTATCATAGGATCCATTTCCATTGTTGTTGGCCAGATACTCGCTTTAACAGGTTTTATCGGGCTGAATACGATATGGTCCCTGGGCAGTCAGCTGATAATTATTATTACTATACAGCCACTGATGATGGTCTGGTGGACAAGACTCTATATGGTCAAGACAGGAAAAAGTCCATATGTTGATGATCTATTATCAGATCCGTGGTAATATGGTATCCACTTCAAAAAGTATGGTATACTATTTCGCAAGTGAATAGTCTCACTACAAGAATATAACGAAAACGCAAAGATGTAATGAAAAATAATAACACTCTTTGCATCTTTGCATCTTAGTGCCTTTGCGCCTTTGCGTTAAAATGATGAGAAACCACAGATGAACACAGATTTGCTAATGGGGTCGTGGAAGCTATATTTTCCAGGCATTTTCGTATCTGTGTTCATCTGCGTTCATCTGTGGCTATCATTTTTTCCCTCTGATTTGAAGTGGATACCTGGATTTGGGTTATTGATCACAGTGACTGGATTATTAACGGTAGGATATTTGTTATTGAGGAGAAAATAAATTAATTCTCCTTTCTTTTTTTTTATAGTATATAATCTGTAAGATAATATACTCAAGAAAATCCGACCGAAGGGAGGATTTTGTTCTTTGTTTAGCTCGGTTTGAAGATCGCTCCTAAGGATGTTAAGCCAGGATATCTGATCAAATACCGGGAATCGTGGTATAAGGTTAAGCGGGTAAATCCCAAATCCATGGCCATTGAAGGATGGAGGAGAATCCCGGACTGGATATGACTGGCAGATTATAGTCATATCAGTGAAGTAAAACGTCAGATTAAAGTGGTTTGGAATCCAAGTATCATCTGGCACAGGTGTCTTCCGAGGAAATGGTGAGCCATGTGGGTAAGGCTTACAGCGCACCTACTATATAGTCGCCCCGCATTGAGGCCCTGTGCCAATGTATTGTCCTGACATCGACTCATAGGATGCATTCTTATGAGGTACAAAAAGTGTTTACCCACCTTTCTATACAAGAGTCATTGAATAAGCGTGAAGAGATGGGGGACCAGACCGATGAGGAATATCTGGAAATAGCAGCAGGAGAACTGCGAAAATTGGCTGCTAGCCATAATATTGAACTTGATGCATGGACTATGGAAGCGATCGGGAACATCCGGGCTGGGGAGTATACTCGATAGCCCACACAATCCCTGTGAGCCTAAATATAGCCCAAGAGCATAGTGCTCACCTACAGCGCCCATGATGCAGTAGTATCCTATTTCACCGCTTACCGGGTCTTTAACCCCGAAAATGTCGCTGTCGTGCATCCAGTTCCAAGAAGCCAGTTCCTTGAACCCAAGCGCTGCTTTGTACAGGTTTTTCCATTCTTGTAGAGACGGCAACAGGTCAATATTCTATTAATTACCCTGCATTTCATTAAAAAAGTCCCGGGCCAGGCAGAAGCTATCCTGAATACATCGACAGGGCCAGGACCAGAAGGAGGATTTTGTTCTCCTTTATCTACGAACCAAAGTTCATAGTTCACTCTGCGGCTTCAAAATTCTGATTATTCTTCTTCTTCCTGTCAAGTAAATAGAGCTAAACAATTACCTCTTTTTTACCATAACACCCAGCACAGCAGGCACAGCTCCAATAGCTGTACAGGTTTCCAGCGCTACTCCCATCCCTGTAATATCCAGATGTAACTGTGCTCTTTTAAACATCTCTTCAGGCAGCCCCTTATGCCCCAGTCCTACCAACAACAGATATGACCCGCCCCTGTTAATCTCATCAGCCAGTTTCGCAGGTGTGACCGTCTTCTTTTGGTCAGGGTGGGATGTGGTCACCACAGGCTCACCGAATTGGGGCTGGAACCCTTTTTTAGGCATATCGAACACAAAGAACCGGTTATGCTCATACATCTCTATCAGGTATCGTCCGGACTCGCCTATAGTGGTCTTATCTGCCGCATACCTGCAGAGTTCACCAGCATTCATGTTAAAAGGAAAACCGAATAGTGCCAGTGCAAACCCAAAACTATATGCAATAGGTGCCGCCCTGGCAATAGAGCGATAATGCGCATCCAGGACCTTTATTCTATCATACGTATTCACTAATCCGAGTGTCAGCATCATCTCACCTTAATTCAAGTACCATCAAAACTTGCTTACATATTTTCAACTTATCACAGCAGGCACAGTCCTGCCAGATTTTGGGTTTTTGTGAATTATTTAGTTCCATAAATCCCATCTTGCTAAAAAAACTACTGGCTGTTGTTCGTACATATAATCTATCACTCATGCCACTGGCTCTTGATCTTAATGTGTTAACCAGCCTTCGTCCGACACCCTTATTCTTCCACCCAGGCAGTACGGCAATTGATCTGAGTTCCAGCACACCTGAACTATTGTCCAGGCATGCACACCCAATGATCTTTTTATTATACTCTGCTACAATGAACAGATCAATATTACTTTTTACCAGTTCGGTCTCCAGTAGATACTGAGTAAGGACTTTTTTTATTTGTGGTATATCTGCCTTACCAGCACTACGGATAACAACCGTCATTTAGGATTGTGGTTAACTTTCTTCCTTTTCACTGGAATTATTCTCCATAGGAGGTTCGGAAGAAATACTATCCTCATCTTCCTTAAAGACATGTATATCTGATCTGCCTTTGGCGCCTTTCTCTTTTATCGGATCGACCGCCAGCGATTCCTCAGTTTCTTTTATCATGGCTTTCTCGATCTTTTCTACTTCCTTTCGAAGTTCGTCAGGATTAGGTATCTTACCCAGCACCTCATCAGCCTTACCTACTATCTTCTCTATATCTACTACTTCACCTACTTCAGGGACCACAGTAGATGCACCGAGGTATTCTCCTACCTGATCAAGCATCCGGGATATCTCCATCGGGAAGATGATCTTGGTAGCCTGGCCGTCAGCCATCTTTTTCATCATGTTCATACTGAGTACGGAAATGGCTTTCTTATCTAATGGCACAGCACCAAGACTGAGTACTCTTAGACCCTGCGACTCTCCCTGGGCCACAAGTATCTTGGACACACGCTCACCTTCGGATTCCAGGATCTTGGATTGCCTGACACCTTCGGCATTTAAGATCAGTGCCTGTTTTGATCCTTCAGCTTCCAGGATGGCTGCTTTTTTCTGTCCGTCTGCTAATAAAATAGCAGCTCTTCTCTTTCTCTCAGCCGAGGTCTGCTCTTCCATAGCAGCCTTAACAGCCTCAACAGGGTCCACTTCCCTGATCTCTACTGCTTCTACTTTGACACCCCAGGCATCTGTAGCTTCATCCAGGATATCCCTGAGTCTATTATTAATAAGATCCCTGTTGTACAGGATCTCATCTAATTCCATATCACCTACTACGGATCTAAGTGTGGTCTGGGCAAGGCTGACTGTGGCAAGATGATAGTTGACAACTTCAAAATAGGATTTCTCAGGATCGATCACTCTGATATAAACAATAGCATCCACATTGGTGGGACTGTTATCTTTAGTAATGACCTCCTGCCTTGGAACATCCAGTACCTGTGTCCTCAGATCCAGGCGGATAACTTCACTGATAAGTGGATATATCCAGTTAAAACCAGGATTCAACCGTCTTTTATATTTCCCAAGCACTATCCAGAGGCCCTGTTCATAGGGCTGGATAATAGTAACACCTGATATAAAGATCAATATCAGTGCCACTGTAATAATTAAAGCTATTATAAAACCTATATTCATGTCCATATACTCGCCTACCTATAATAATTAATAATGATTAATAATACTCAACTTTATTAAGTCTTTTTATAGTATATAATCTATAGGGATATATACTCAAGAAAATCCGACCAGAGGGAGGATTTTGTTCTTATTTATAAACCTTATTCAACCATTTCAACAACCTTCACATGGACACCTTCGGATTCTGTTACCTCGATAGCTGTCCCTGTCAAAATTGAGGTATCTGATGTGGCACTCCATATCTGATTATCGATTCTCACTTTACCTGAGATGGAACCAGGGTCGATATCGATGGTTACAATACCCTTTTTACCTGCCAGGGTATCCATACTGGTAGTAAATGGTTTTTGTCCGGGAGCAATCCTGCGATATATCATAATAGTCCCGATACTGGCCACTATAGCCGTGACTACCATGATAATAGGACTCCACTGTTCAAACACACCGGGAAGCAAAATAAATATTGCACCCATCACCAGTAATACCGTACCGGGTACAGCTATGAAGAATCCAGGGTGTAATGCCTCAGCTGCCAGAAAACAGAACCCGAGTATTATCATTACCCATCCTATTTCAGTATTCATATCATGCTCACTTCATTCACACATTGGTTTAATGTGTAATAAAGTTTCCAAGTATGAGGGTTATATGAGTGACTTTTGTATCTTAGTTATTCTTGATGGATCAGATGTAGACATCCTGGTACCTGAAGTAGTGATAGTAATTCTGTCTTTGTTAATCTCAACAATCCTTCCGGTATGATGTTTATTATCAAAATTCCACAATAATTTTACTCTATCTCCAATTGAGATTATCCTGCCATTCGAATCTATCATATTAGTCAGGATATCAATCTAACTTCAATACTTAAAAATTATGATTTGGTGTTGTCATAACATTTTTATGAGAATAGTTCATTAATATGCAGAAGTGATATATATGGAACTTGTATCAGGCGGACCTACCAAACCGGAAATTGCAGCCCTGGCATTCTTTAAATTAAATATATCCCATGGTGATGTATTTACAGATATTGGCAGTGGCACAGCTTATATTTCAATCATGACTGCCAGGATTGCAAAGTGCGTTTATGCTGTTGATTCCCGTTATGAGGCCATATCAGCAGCCCAAAAAAATATTAGAAATGCCAATATTAATAATATCAAATTGATCAGGGGTGAAGCACCCGCGATATTGGATGAACTGCCGCAGCTTGATTGCGCATTTATAGGAGGTACCAGGAATATAGAGTCTGTGCTGCGGACATTAGTGAATAAAGTAAATGGAAAGATAGTAGTAAATGTAGTGCGTATACAAACTGCCTCAACTGTTATAGATCTCATGCAGGACCTGGATATCTTTGTTGATGCTGTACTTGTCCAGGTCTCAAACAGTTATGAACTTGCAGGTGAAATAGCTTTTAAACCTATAAATCCTGTATACATCATCACAGGAGATACAAAAGGAGATAAATAAAATGTTAATTGGTGTTGGACTCGGTCCGGGTGATCCTGGATTATTGACATTACAGGCAGTTGATATATTACAGCGAGCTAACAAGGTCTTTGTCCCGGGCCGGCTGGCTCAAGAGCTGGTAGAACCTTATTCACAGCCGTACATGCTTGAATTCCCTATGACAAAAGACCAGGCAGTATTACAATCCCACTGGGAAAAAAATGCAGATATGGTAGCCGGTCCTGCAAGAGACGGACTGGTTGCTTTCGGTCTTATCGGTGACCCTAACTTCTTCAGTACTTTTACCCACCTACGCCGGATAATACAGCAGCGTCATCCCGACATCTCCATTTCAACCATTCCGGGCATCAGTTCCATCACTGCTTTTGCATCCAGAGCCGACATTATGATGGATACTTCCTTTGAGGTCAGTGATGGGAGTCCGCTCACAGATAGGATCATATTAAAAGCCAGACGGCCCCGGGAGATAATCAACTCGTTACGCCAAAAAGGATTTGAGGATTTCATTCTTGCCCAGCGATTATTCTCAGATACTGAAGAGATCATTAAAGACCAGGAAAAAATGCCTGATAAAGGTGACTATTTTAGTCTAATACTTGCGAGGAAGCGCCGTGAATAATAGTAATGAAAATAATGCAAATATTGTTAAAAATGTGAGGAATGGTAGTAATAATAAAATATATTTCGTAGGTGCAGGTCCTGGAGACCCTGAACTGATCACAGTAAAAGGACAAAGGCTTATTGAGAGCGCTGATCTGGTAGTATATGCCGGCTCCCTGGTAAATCCTGTGTTATTACAGGACATTAAAGCCAAGAAGATCAACAGCTTCGGAATGCGTCTGGAAGATATCACCGGCGTAATGGTAGATGCGCTCAACCAGGGTAAAAAAGTAGTTAGATTGCATAGTGGTGATCCGTCATTGTATGGTGCTATTATTGAGCAGATCAATGAACTTGACAAACACGCAGTGGAAGTGAAAATAGTACCAGGTGTATCTTCCCTATTTGGTAGTGCAGCAGCCCTGGGTACTCAATTGACATTAAAGGGTGTAAGTGAGACTCTGATCATTACCCGGCCTGCAGGTGAGACCTTAGCAGAAGATGACCTGGCAGCATTGTCGAGACATGGAGCGACTATGGCGGTATTCCTCGGAACAGATAAGATAGAACATATCATACAAAGGGTTGAATATCCGCCTGATACACCTGTTGCCGTAGTATACCATGCTACATGGGAGGACCAGAAGATCATTATAGGAACTGTTAATGATATCGCAGATAAGGTCAAAGAAGCTGGATTAACACAATCAGCTATGATACTTATAGGTGGAGTAGTAGACCCGGTAGAGTACAGGAGGTCTCATTTATACGCACCGCAATAATCTATCTGGAACATAACTTGGATGTAGCTCTTAAAATCCGGACATGTGTGGATGCAGATCTTATCCCTTATGATAAAGAAGCTTTTAAAACAGCTTTTTTAGAATACCAGGCCATTATAGCGGTTATGGCATGCGGGATCGCTGTTCGGGAAGTGGGGCCGCTGCTGGAAGATAAATGGACTGATCCGGTAGTAGTGGTAATGGATGCAGGATTAAACTATGCAGTTGCCTTATGCGGAGGTCACCACGGTGCCAATGATCTGGCACAGCGTCTTGCAGGTACCGGGGCATGCCCTGTCATAACCACAGCTACTGAAGTTATGGGCCGCCCCTGCGTTGAAGGTATAGCACAGGCACTGGACTGTGAGATAGTGAATAAGGAATCTACCAGAGCAATAAATACCTGTCTTCTTAATTCAGACCTGCCAGTGATCGAGATACACGGACCAAAGGTGGTCATAATAAACAGTAATGTATCAGTTCTTAAAAAGAAAACAGGTCCTCATCACAAAAGCGGGGTTATTGTAGGTATAGGGACCAGGCGCGCAATATCCTCAAGTAGTGTAATAAATGCAGTCTATCAAGCTCTTCACGAGTGCGGCCTGGAATTAACTGATGTGGAACTGTTTGCTTCTGCAGATATCAAACAGCATGAGAGCGGACTCATTGAAGCTATTGCCGAAATGAAGGGAGAGATCGTATTTGTCCCTGCTGAGGTGATCAATTCCATCGAAACACCATCCGAATCAGCAGCTTTGGGACTGGGACTTATTGGTGTAAGTGAACCGGCTGCACTGGCACTGAGCCGTGAAAATGAACTAATTATGAAAAAAAGGGTGTATGATAATGTCACAATCGCCATCGCACGTTAATGGAAAACTCTATGTAGTAGGGATCGGACCCGGTTCTTTGGAACACATGACCTTAAGAGCGCATACAGTGATCAAAGAAGCAGATATTATTCTCGGTAACGGTACTTATCTTGACCAGATCAAAGACCTGGTATCTACACAACAGGTGTTTCGCTCAAGTATGGGTCATGAAGTGGAAAGAGCTAAGAAGGCTATTGATCTTGCTGTGGATAATAAGGTAGTAATGGTCAGCGGCGGGGATTCGAATATCTATGGCATGGCAGGTCTGGTACTGGAAGTTGCAAGACAGGTTGATCTTAGTGTGGATATTGAGATCGTACCAGGTATAACAGCTTTAAGTGCAGCAGCAAGTCTGCTTGGTGCTCCTGTTGTTACGGATTTTGCAGTGATCAGCTTAAGTGACCTGCTCACGCCATGGGAAGTTATTGAGAAACGCCTGCATGCTGCTGCAGAGGCAGATATGATCATTGGTATCTATAACCCAAAAAGCAGGCAACGTAATACTAATTTCCAAAAAGCCATAAAGATAATCCGCCGCAGCAGGGTAGATACCGTGCCTGTAGGAATAGTCAGAAATGCATTACGCACAGAAGGTGAGTCAGTGACTGTGACCACTTTGGGAAATATTCTCGACCATGATGATGAAGTAGATATGAGAACTACAATAATCATAGGCAATAGTGAATCAGGGATATGGGGTTCAAGGATCATCACACCAAGGGGGTATCATAAGAAATATGACTACTGATCTATTGAGTGCGGCTGCACATCATACTAAAGAAATTGACCCTGAACTGGTCCGCATATGCAGTGAACCCGGAGCTATAACTCCTGAGGCTATGACCATTGCCGAAGCAGGACGTGAAATTGCCAGGAAGATCGTCGGAGATAACAGTCCCGAGGATAAAATACGGCAACGCTGTGTGGTGGCTACCGGAGATCCGGCATTTAAAGACCTGTTAGTGTTTTGTAATGATCCGATCGAAGCCGGACTGCGTGCAATATCTACTGGTATACCTGTGTTTACTGATATCAGGATGGTGCTTACAGGTATTATCAAAACAGGACATGATTGTAAGATACAATGTGTACTTGATCTCAGTGGTGCCACACAACTTGCCCATGATTGTGGTATTACCAGAACATCGGCAGGATTTCTAAGCGCAGCCCAGGATCTTCAGGATGCTGTTGTGGTTATAGGAAATGCACCTTCTGCTGCTATTACCATATCGCGTATAGTAGAATATGGTATCAAACCGGCTCTTATAATAGCTGTTCCTGTCGGGTTTGTGAACGCTGCCGAATCTAAACAGAAAGTGAGAGGACTGGATATTCCATCTATTACCTGTACAGGGACACGGGGGGGTACGCCGGTGGCGGTGGCATGTATTAATGAGTTGATTGTTATGTGTGGTAAACGCTCATTTCATTCGCGTTAACCTGGGGCACCGGATTGGATAATGTTATTATTGACAAAGTTAAATTGTAATAATTAAATCATTGGTTGCACCTTTCATAGTTTAAACGGTGATGTCGAAATACTTCAAAATAGCTGCTTGAAAATTTGCCATATTCTCCTTCCGGTGAAACACCTATTACCCATTGAATATTTTCAAGAGGTTATAGCAATATGGCTTAGAAAAAAAGTCTTAGCAAGTATACAATAAAACTATATACTTACAATATAAAATGAATATTACATGACAAATATAAAAAACATCTTTTTATCCATAAGAAATAATATTCAAATGGTAGGATATAGGGATATAGTAGAAACTTATGGAAGAGCTAATGGTTTAGATGGATTTGTTTTTAATGATATTGATGGTTCTGTCAAGATTATGGCAAGCGGCCCGGAAATATCTATTTCAGGTTTTATTAATGATCTAACATCCCATAGGCATATTACAATAGAAACTACAGTGATCGAAGAAGATATTACATTACCATCTCCTTTCGGCAGGATTGCGACTGAAGATATACGGGAGTATATGAAACGGTTCGATAAAGGTATTGGGATATTAACAGAACATTCATCATTATTTCATGAGATTATTCATATACTCAGTGGGATGAATGATAAATTAGGTGCACTTGATAGAATGGATGATAAGCTTGATGGAATGAATGATAAATTAGGTGCACTTGATAGAATGGATGATAAGCTTGGTGGAATGAATGATAAATTGGGTGCACCTGACAGAATAGAAGATAAGCTTGGTGGAATGAATGATAAGCTAGGTGGGATGGATAATAAATTAGGTGTACTTGATGATATAAGTGAAAAACTCGATACTCTTCCTGAAAGAATAGCAGATGCCTTAAAAAAAACATAATGTACTATAAAAAGTCTCGTTTTTATCCATTTATGATCGGTTAAGGAATTTTAATCCGTGTAAACTTAAGAGGCTGTTACTTTTAAGCAAGTGAACTCTCTATTTCAAGAAGCCAGTACCAGAGTGGTACATATCGTATATCTTTTCCTTCAATAGTTTCTTGATGGAAATAATCTGAAGTTATGATCGTACCTTTTGGAAGATTAAAATGAATAAGTCCGAAAACCAATCCATTTATTTCACGAGATCGTGTATCGATATTGGAAATATCATAACATACCTGAATCAACTGGCTTACTTCTAATCCCTTTTTTATTACAAAATCAACTTCGTGACCTTTTGTGTTCTGCCAGTAATATATCTCATAGTTCAACCGTTTCAACTGAATAAAAACTATATTTTCATATATCTGTCCGGTATTATGTGAAAAACGAAATGATACTGCATTGATCATACCGGTATCTACACAGTATATTTTTTTTGGTTTGTTTATTTGGTTCTTGTGTCCATATATGGTATTATTGAATGTATATTGTTTAAAGTTAACGTTTATGAACGATAAAATACATGGAATTTATCGTTTATAGATTTGAACTGGATACTTATTTTTTATTGATTTTCATTCACACTCTTCAGTCACCACAAACTTAAATGTTATTCACAATTCCAATTAATTAGTCAGTTTGTCATTATTTCAAACACACATTTTTCATCCCCATTCCCTATTGTCCCAATCACTTCCACCTGTGCATTACTAAAAGCCCTGCTACCGATCCTTGTGAATATGCCTCTTGTCAGATTGCACATTATAGGATTTCCAGCCGCTTCATCATCACCCCACGGGCAAACAGTGCCTGTGATCCTGCATATATTATCTTCACTTATCTCGCTAATGAAATCTCCACCAAGCTGGTTCATCACACTGCTACAAATAATTCCAACCTGCTGAGGATCACTGCTTTCAAACTGGTATAATTCCATTATATTCTTCTCAACCATATCTGTCATCTGGTGGATCACTATCTTTTTGTGCTCATCGGGAAGAGGTTGAAGCAATACCGGAATAATAGAAGTAAGGATACTGCGTATATGATTTTGCATATTCAGCTTATCACGTTCATTTACAAGGCTATCATGCAGTTGTTTGACCCTTACTAATGACCTGACCCTTGTAGCCAGTTCTGTCTTATTCACAGGTTTGGTAAGAAAATCGTCTGCTCCGGCTTCAATACCTTTTATTCTATCATCTCGTTCTGCTAATGCAGTTACCATTATAACAGGAATGAACTGAGTTTTTTCATCCTCTCGTATGATCTTGCAGGCCTCATACCCGTTCATCTGTGGCATCATAATATCAAGCAGGATAAGATCAGGTGGATCGACTGCAAGTTTTTCGAGTGCTTCCTCTCCGCTATATGCAGATATAACATCGTACTGCGCAGCCAGTATTGCCTCCATTAGTTCTACATTGAACGGCTCATCATCTACTACAAGTATTTTGGGTAAAGCATCTTGGGTCATTTATTCTCCTACGTATTGCTCAATTGAAGATTTTAACTTATGCACCTCTACTGGTTTTGGGATATATCCACTGCATCCTGCTTCTTTATACTTGACCTCATCTCCCTTCATAGCATGAGCTGTTAGTGCAACAACTGTTATATTAGCAGTTGCAGGATTGCTCTTTAGATTTTCAAGCACTTCAAGCCCGTCCATCTTCGGAAGCTGCATGTCAAGTAATATCAGGTCAAATGTAGATCCATTAACGATCTCAAGTGCTTCTTCTCCGTCCATTGCACCTGTTACTTGGTATCCGTACGATTCTAACAGGTCGCTGACCAATTCCATATTCAATGGATTGTCTTCAACAACAAGGATATTTTTCATTTTCCTTATTTCCTCCTTCTTTTTGTAACTCTGTTAATCTCATCCAGGAATTGATCTGTATTAAACATCCCCTTTTGCATTATTGATATCACGTTTTGCGTAAGCATTTGTAATTCGGCTTTTGTCAGGTCTTTTGCAGTACAGATGATAATTGGTATATTTTTTGTATCATCAGTATTTTTTAATTTTTTAATCACATCAAATCCGTTTACAACAGGCATCATAAGATCAAGTATCAGTAGATCAGGATGTTCACTTATTGCTTTATCAATTCCTTCCTGCCCATTGTATGCCCGTGATATACCATAGCCTGCCGGTTCTATCATAGATGCTATTAATTCAATTACATCAGGTTCATCATCTACAACAAGTACCTTTGGTGATTCAATATTAAGACCATTTGTAAGATCGTTCAGTGTGGATAACAATATATCCTTATCAACAGGTTTGGTAAAGTAATCAGTTATACCGTATGAATAAGCACACTCTTTCTCATCTATCATAGAGATAACAATAACAGGGATATTCCTTGTTAATGGATCGGATTTAAGACATTTCATCACATCCCATCCGTCCAAACCAGGCAGCATTATATCGAGTGTGATAGCAAACGGCTGCATTTTCTGTGCAATAGCCACTGCCTGGGTTCCTGTATAAGCAGATATGGTCCTGTATCCGGCACCTGTAAGAGTATTGGTCAGCAGTTCATTTGAGTTCGTATCATCTTCCACTACTAGGATCAAAGGCTCATCACCAGTACCATCTTCAGGTGAAAATATATCTGGCATGGTGATGTTCTTTATTTTTTCAATGGTGCTGGTAGTCTTAGGTTGATGTACTGTTACAGAATCTTTCGTTTCATTTTCGTTTTTGGTATTTTTATCAGTATCCTCTATATTCTTCTTACCTGCAATAGGTATGGTAAAAATAAAGGTACTACCTTTTCCAGATTCGCTTTCTACCCATGCACTACCTCCATGCAACTGTGCAAACTGCCTGACAAGAGCCAGACCCAGTCCGGTTCCTTCATATTGCCTGGAGGCAGCTGCATCTATCTGCACAAAGGTCTTAAACAGTTTTTTCTGGTCTTCTTTTGATATCCCTATACCTGTATCAGTGACAGATATCTGTGCCATATCTTCAATACGAACTACATCTACTGTTACCACTGAATGTTCAGATGAGAATTTTATTGCATTGCTGAGGAGATTGAACAGTATTTGTTTGATTTTACCGATATCTGCATGTAAGGTAGTAAGTTGCGGTTCGATGTTTATTTCTATAGAGATATTCTTCTTTGATGCAATCGATATTATCAATGTCTTTACTTCATCTATTGCTCTTAATAACTCAAAATCTTCGTAGATCAATTCCACTTTTCCTGCTTCAACCTTGGATAGATCAAGTATATCATTGATAAGCTGTAATAAGTGCTTGCCACTTATCAGTACATTGTTTATATACTTCAACTGCTTATCATTTACAGGTCCGAATGTTTGATCATGTAATACTTCTGAGAACCCTATTATAGAATTAAGCGGGGTTCTTAGCTCATGGCTCATATTTGCCAGGAATTCGGACTTTGTCTTATTAGCTGCTTCAAGTTGATTTGATTGTATCTCAAGCTCATCACGCTGATTTTTCATTTGAACTGCCATTACCTGCATTTGAGTATATGAATTAGCATTATTAACAGATACTGCAAACTGATCAACAACACGCTGTATAAAATCCAGTTTATCCTGTGTGATATTACCTGTATGACATGTTATTATAACGCCTAAAAGCATATCCTTAAAGATCATTGGTATGCTGACAATGGTTGTCGGAAGTGATTCACACAGTCCTGATTCCATCCTGAATACGGTATCTTCCGGAATATCTGTTACTACGATCATAGTTTTTCTTTGAGCCGCGTCACCCGGGATACCGTCCCCCATTAAAAATTCCCTATCAGAGACTGAATTCATAGTACCTTTAGTTATCTTTGGTACAAGTATATTGCGCTGCGGATCAAACATATAGACTGCACCCAGCGGTGAATCAGTATATTTCATAAGATTTGTAAGACCCTGGTCCAGAAGTGTATCAATATCTATGGTTTTATTTGAAATTGTAAGTATCTTTGAATATGCCGCGTCCATTACCTGTTTGCTTTTAAGTTTATTCTCTATTGCGGTGTGTTTTTCAATTTCTGCCTTGAGCGTATTGTTAGCATCTGTTATTTCTTTAGTTCTTTCTTCTACTTTTAATTCGAGTCCTGAGTATGATCTCTTCAATTTATCACTCATATCATTGAACTCATTTGCAAACAATTCTATTTCATCGCCAGTTGTAATGTTCAATTGATAATCAAGGTTACCGCTTTTTATTTCACGAACTCCTTTACTCAGGTCATTAATAGGTTTGGATATCGATCTTGATATAATAATAGAAATGACCAGACCAATTATAATAAGAGCGAATGTGAAACTAAATATAGCATTATTCAACTGTGCAACAGGTGCTAATGCTTCTTCTTCACTCATTTCAGCGATCACATACCATTCCATTTCAAGTATATGGGTATGAACTCTAAATACCTTCTCATCAAGATAATTTTTAGTTACGAATAATTCATTTGAATTAAAAGAATGTTCATATTCGTGTTCAATATTTATCTGTTGTTTAAGAACAGTATCATTTACAAACCTTGATGGAGATATCATAAAACCGTCTTTGTTCACAAGATATATCTCACCTGTCTGCTTTAAACCTGTTGTACCTGTAATGATATCATATAATTCTACAGTAGCCCAATAATATATCGAACAAACCCCTGCAAATTCACCATTTACAACAATTGGAGATGACACACCTATAACAGGTTCTCCACATATCTTGCAGATAGTGATATCATTTATAAAAGTGTGTTCTTTTCCTTCCAAAAACATAATACTAGCACTATCATCACGTCCGACAACTGCCATATTGGAAGCAATTACTGTGCCATTTTTATCCAGTATAACAAAAACAAGGATTTCATTATTTTTTTGAATTGTATTGTTTATCCGTCTGTTAACCTGCTCTATCCGTTGAGTATAATCCTTGCTCTCGTCCACTGCATCTTTAAATGAATTTCCCACTGCCATAGTCTCGGTAATTTCTTTATAATTTTCCAGAATGGTCTTAATATGAAATGTTCTTGACTCCACATTCGAATTCAGGTTGTTATATATCTGCTCTTCAGTAATATTTTTTGAGGTTGTACTGCTGATAAAAAAAGTAACTATACTTGATATCAAGATGAAAATGAAAAACACCATGAAAATCCTTATGCTTATCTTCATTTGTTCTCATTCCCCTGTGTTAATGGTATAGTAATCATAAAAGGACTTCCTTTGAGGTAATTCCAGGTTTAGCATGGTTATCTTTGCTTTGTACTCTCATTTGTTCAATCTGTCTGTATGATTGGGCATTATTAATAGATACGGCAAGCTGATCGGCGGTTTGCTGCATGAATTGAGTAATATCATCAGTTATTTCATCTGTATGACAGGTTACTATGACACCAAGTACTGTGTCTCTAAATATCAATGGAATACTGAGAATGGCAGTCGGAGTAAACTCACACAGTCCGGCTTCTATCCTGAAAATGGTATCTTTGTCAAGTTCGGTTACTATCATTTTCTCTTTATTCAGGGCGCAAAGGCCCGGGATTCCCTCTCCCTGAGCAAATTCGTACTTGCATACTTCTTTTAATGTATTTTTTGTGATTGCAGGTGAAAGGATCTTTTTTTCGGAATTATATAGATAAACAGCACCGGCTGGCGATTTTGAATAAGTCATTATACTATCCAGACCTTTAGTGAGAATGGTATTCAGATCAACGGTACTGCTCAATACAGTGAGTATATCAGTATATGCAGCCATACGGTACTGCTGTGCTTCAAGTATGGCGGTCTTTTCCTGAAGTACGGCTCTATATTCATTAAGATCGACATTTGCAGCCATCACGTCTTCTGTTGATTGCATAACCATAAGGTTCCGGTCTTCAAGTGAATCTACCATATCATTAAAGGAGCGTGCTACATCGCCTATTTCATCTGTGCCTGGATTGGATATTTTCTCATACCCTTTTCCCTCTGCTACAATCTGTGTAGCTTTTTTTAGCTCTAAAAGGGGCCGTGTTATTTCTTTCACTCTGGTCACCATAAAAATAAGTCCGAAAAGTAGACCTGCAAAACCAGCGAACATTACTGTTTGATTGAACTGTGATAGTGGTTGTGTAAATGCTGATTTTGGAGTTTCAATTACCAGTGTTCCTATCACATCCCCGTTATAATTAGTAATAGGAGTAGCTGCATAAACATATGTAATTGAAGATCTCTGCACTTCTGAGATCACTATCTCATCCTGAGATACATCCTGTACAATGTCGACTGGGAATTGCGTACTTGAAAGGGTATTACTTGTGATTGATGTACTGTATCCTTTTTGATATATGGCTGTGGTGGTATCTCCAAGAATAGAGTCAATTTGTTGTGTTATAGAGGTCTTGTTATTCAGCACTCTTCCTGTAATAATTATACCATTTATTGTTGTGTTTACATATATTGGGGTGAGATACATCTGAGCCATGTTTTCTGCAGCCGGGTTACTTAGCGTGATAATCTCTTCAGATGATATGGATTTGCCATGTAGAGCATCATCGATAAGTTTAGAAGTTGCAGCAGATCGTATTGAAAAACCATCACTTGTAGTGACAAGTACTGTATGGTCAGTATCCATTACTACTGCAAAGTCCATGTTTCTCTCTATTATTTTTGTTAAAAGTGATTCTTGCAAGTTTGAATAATTTTCTTTTTTGAAATTGTTTATAAAGTATTTTCCGTATACCATATTATCTGCAAACTGCTTTATTTCCTTGAATTCATGTGAATATTCGTTCATTGCTACATTGATATTAGTATCCATATGAGTGGATTTTTCCTCTTCCACTAGTGCCTCAAGTGAGTGGTTTAATGTTATAAATAACACAAATAACGGAATAATAATTAGGATAGATCCAAATAAAAATAATTTTATACTGAGATTTATTTAACCCACTCCCAATTGTGTTTATATTTGGATATAATTCTATAAGAATATATCTATAGTTAGAGTATCTCAAAGTTCAGTTGAATTTTATTTAATTTGTGATCGGTTTAAGAATTTTAGTGTCGAGTAGAACTCATAGCGCACCCCTTGTTGGGGTAATAGCCCCGAGGTTACTATGAGCCCCCTCACAGAACC
>JAIOQW010000347.1 GCA_021108405.1 Methanosarcinales archaeon | reverse complement strand
TGTTTACATAATAACTCGAGCATAGAGCACTGTGAAAGTAATTTAATTCCTGTACAAGAAAACCCATCCGTATCCACTACAAATCAGAGGGCAAAAATGAAAGCCACAGAGAGCACAGAGGATTTCATCTAAAGTGTCCTCTGTGCTCTCTGTGGCAGATAATATAAACAATGATCCATACAGATCTATTTAAGATGCGATTTGCGCAGATTCAATTTTAAAGAGTTGCTAATTACCATTATATTTGTAGTGAATACCCTATCCTCTCGGATCTTCTTATCCCCTACTTTTTGCTTAGAATTATTATTGCCATTCCAGCATCGTTCTTTGTTGCTTTATCCTTTTCATAATAATATTTTGCAAAGAAAAAATGCGACCATCCAAAGGATAATCTAATAAATTTTGGTAAATTGTATAATATATGTGTAAATCTTTGTATTTTATGATTCTCATGAAAAATTATTTTTTCCACCTGCAATCCTGATGGTTTGATCAGTCTATCTTCTATTGCCATATAATCATACACCCTGAAAAACACATTATCCCATGTACTTTCTTTGTATTGTCCATATGGCACGCTGACAATAGCTTTGCCGCCAGGTTTTAAAACTCTTCCTATTGATTTCATAGTTTCGATATCACCATTTGAATCAATATGCTCAATTGTCGAAATGCAGTAGATTATTTCAAAAAAGTGAGCAGGTAATCTCATTGTTGTAGCATCACAGACTATTGTCCTTATATTATTCTCACAATTAATCTTTTTAGCAAATCGGTTTAGTTGATGAATGTTTTTGTTAATGTCGATCACGGTGGTTTTTGCTCCTTTGCTTGCAATAAACAATGGAAAAAACGAGATACATGTTGCACCGATATCCAATACATTCATTCCCTTTTCAGGATCAGTTTCCTGTAGAGCATGAGATAATTCAAAACAACGACAAAAGTCCACTCCTATAATTTTATGTAATATACTAATCCGAAAATTGAAATTGTACATATCCCGCATTATGTTTTTTTCAACTTTACTCATTTTATTTAATGCACTCCTATAAAAACAAAATCCTCGCTATCGCTCGGATTTTCTTGACCGACATTCCGGAGGAATGGAGGATTAGAAAATGTGAACGGAGTGAGCATTTTCGATATATCAAGTTATACTTGATATACTAGCAGACAAGCAACCTTAATTAAGTTAATGCATTCTCATATTTCAAGGCTACATGAAAAGTACTGATCAATAGGAAAGTATATTATAGTTTCTTATACATGTAACATAACCAGTGTATATAGGTAAATAGCACTTAATATATATATATATATAAATATTTTTTGTAATATATTAAGACCTGATATACTGAAAAATACTTCGCATTTCCTAGTCACAAAAAAGTATATAATATTTCATACATAGAAAAAATGGGTGGTGTATATGGATTTTATACAAGAAAGGATCACTACGATCCATGATTTTCGAATTGATGAAATGACTATCATTTCATCTCTTGAAAAAATAGCAAAAGAACGTCCTATGACGCTGTTAATACCAATGCTTTATAAAGAGATTCATGGAAACACGCTTGAAAATATAACCAAACAGATCAACGAATCAGCTTATCTGCACAATGTTGTTATCGCACTGGCAGCAGACAATGAACAGCAATATATCGAAGTAAAACAGTTTTTTTCCCGACTTATCATACCTCATCTGATCATATGGTGCAACGGACCTGCAGTAAACCAGGTTATGGATGATCTAAAAAATAAGGAACTTGACCTGACATATTTCTCTGGTAAAGGCAAAGACACATGGATATCACTGGGTGTAGCAACTCTTGACAGTTATGCTGTAGCAATGCATGATGCAGATATTGTATCATATGCCAGGATTCTCCCGGCAAAACTTTTCTATCCTGTTGTTGAACCTGATCTGGATTTCTTTTTTAATAAAGGATATTATGCAAGGATTGATATGGAAAAACTGATAATGTACGGTCGTGTGTACAGGCTTATGTTAAGTCCTCTTTTAAATACGTTACTTGAAAAAACGAACGGTCATTCGGATTTCCTTAAATATATGTGTGCTTTTAAATATCCACTTTCCGGTGAGTTCTGTATGACATCTGATCTTGCCCTTAATATCCGCATACCAGGTGACTGGGGGCTGGAAGTAGGACTACTTGCTGAAGTCTTCAAAAACATTACCTTTAAAAGAACATGCCAGGTAGATCTTGAATTCTATGAACACAAACACAGATCTTTTAGAAAAGATACTGAAAGCGGTATTACTAAAATGATCAAAGATATTACCAAGACCATATTCAGGAATCTGGTAGAAATAGACGGATATGATATAAATGAGGCTTATTTGCAAAGTGTTATTGTACAGTATAAGCGCACAGCTCAGGATCATATACGTCAGTACCATGCTGATGCCCTGTGCAACAGGCTAAATTATAACAGGCACAATGAAGAATGCATTGTTGAGGATATCTCAAAGCTTATGTTATCATCAGGCAGGGAATATATCGACAATCCGACAAGAATGAGGCTGCCTGACTGGAAAAGAGCAATATCAGCTATGCCTGATATTCGTCAGAGATTAAAAGAGGCTGCTCTGTATGACCTTGATACTTATAACTAAAAAATTAATTATTTTATAGTAGAAAAACACCCGGCAATATAAAAATATAAATGGAGTTATTGTTTTGAAACTTACAATGGTAATCCCATCATATTGGGCAAGAGAAAGCCGTGTTGGCTGGATACAAGGAGATACAATATACGATCATCCGATCCCCCTGGATAACGAAGGTACATTATCGCGAGCAATACAGAGCGTAGGCGTACTTGAGGATAAAGATTTTCAATTGGTAATACTTGCTATCCCAACATCAAAAGATATTGAGATCCAGGTTGAAAAAAAAGTAGCCGATATCATCAAATCCGCTTATACTGACGCTGGAGTAGAAGTACTGCAATTTGGACCTTCCCATCTTAAACAGATACATGAATTATTGATCAGTGAAGGTAAAAAGGAATATATTGATCTTCTTCAACTCAATGGTTATTCCAATATTCGAAATCTATGTATGTTCATTCCACATGTCCTGGGTTCTGAAGTGGCTGTACTTATTGATGATGACGAGGTATTCGAGGATAGGAAATTCATATCAAAGACAAAAGAATTCATTGGCACTAATAGTACCGGATCAAATATCGATGCTGTAGCCGGATATTACCTCCAGCCCGATGGAGACTACCATGTTAAGAAACCATATCACCCCTGGATGAAATACTGGGATCAGTTTGATAATATGAATAAGGCATTTGATCAGATCATTGGAACAGAACCCAGGTTAAAAGAGACACCATTTGTTTTTGGTGGGAATATGGTCATTCATAGAAGACTCTTTACTGTAATACCATTTGACCCTGAGGTTCCAAGAGGTGAGGATATCGACTTCTTAATGAATGCAAGGATGTTCGGATATCGTTTCTACCTGGATGATCAACTCTCGATCAAACATCTTCCTCCGCAAAAAACCCACCATACCTGGAAACAATTGCGAGAGGATATTTATCGTTTTATCTATGAACGCTCAAAGATAGAAAGCCAGGAGGATGTGGAAGGGATGATAAAGGTCTATCCTGAGGATTTTGATCCGTATCCAGGCTGTTTTCTAAAGAATGATCTTAATGAGAAGATCAGACATTCATCCGAACTCTTATCAGAAGAATATCTTGCCCAGGGTGACGTTGAAGGAAGCGAAGAGGCATTACGCAATATCATTATTTCCCAAACCGACGCTGTGCCTGATTCCAGTCCATTCCAGGATCTATGCATATTGCAAAAACGCTGGCAAGAAATGATGGAATATACGTATCAGGAAGAGATCAGATCAAGAATTGAAAATATTGTTCAAGAAAGGAAAGAATCAAAATGAACCTTTTATTTATAACCAAACTGCTTCCGAGGGCAGATATCATAGGTGGACCCATACTTATCTATCATAGAATTAAAAACCTGTCTTTAATGGGACATAATATAACCCTGATCGCTCCTGCTCAATCTGACAAAGATCGTGAAGATACAAGCCTTAAGCCCTATTGTGATAAGATCCTGCTTATCGATTCTGTTAAGGATAGATCTGAAGAGAAAGTTGAGGACTTATTTAAAAAATTCAACATGAAAAGACCTAAGTTCTTTTTAAGTGGCGACGGTGGCTATAATAAAGAAATTGAAGAAGCATTGAGAATATCAGTGAAAGAGAATCATTTCGATGCGGTTATTGCAGAATATTCAATGGCAGGACAATACTTAGAAGCAAATCAGGATATATTCCCGCCAGATACTTTGACAGTAATTTCTGTACATGAATGCTATACCAAAGCGTTTGAACTAAGAGCCGCAAAAGGAGAAGACATCAGTGATGCGCAAATCAAGGAGTTACATGATTATGAATTCACTATGTATAATGCAGTTGATAGAATTTTATCACTAACCAGGGAAGACAGTGAGATTCTAATCAAGTATGACCCCGGATTAAAGAAGAAAGTCAGGATAGTCCCCCATGGAGTGGATACGGAATTCTATTATCCTCCTATTGATAAAACCCGGGATGAGAATTCAAAAAGAATTCTATATTTAGGAAATTTTGAGCATTATCCTAATGTGGATGCTGCAAAGAATTTCATTGATCATTGCTGGAACCACATCCTTCAGGAAGTCCCTGATGCAAAATTCTATGCAATCGGGTTCCATCCGCCTCATGAACTATTGGATCTAAGAAGTGACAATATCATTGTCAGGGAAGGAGGAGATAATGAGAATGTACGTCAATTGTACTGGAAAAGCGATGTGTTTGTAGCTCCGATAGAGTTAGGCACCGGATTTAGAGGTAAAATATTAGAATCAATGGCATGTGGATTGCCTGTTGTTGCTACTCCTCTGGCTACTTTTGGAATAGATCCTTCCCATGGGAATGACATGTTTGTTGCTGATGATTATGATACATTTGCCAGGTATGTGATCAGTCTTTTAAAAGACGCAGAACTAAGAAAGACAATTGCTGATAATGGTTTGAAATTAGTAAAGAAATTTGACCATATTTATGCATCCGAGAAATTAGCACAGGTGTTTAGTGAAAGTAAACAAGACCGTTCATGATCTGTTATCTTTTAATAAATTTATTCTTATAATTATTATATGCCCTGATAAATTCAGCATGTGGCCAGATGAGCGGCATAGTAACATAAGCAAAACCTTCTTTCCATTTAGGGTGTGATCTGACATTCTCGATCATAGTGAGTTTGCTGTCCCTTAATATCCTGGCATTGCTGTAATCTTCCAGCCACATCTCGAAGCGTTCTACTGTTGATATATGCTCAGGCAGCATATGATCGTGTGCCATTTCCACTACCCACCATAGATATTTTTCTGCCATATCCTGATCTCCGATAGCAGTGTAATGGTTAGAAAGCTGGCAGGTGAAATGGCACCACGGCCCGTAACCGCCATTATTGCGGTTCCAGAGCTCTGGATAGCGGTTCAACCCACCCAGTTCTTTATCCCAGAGCTTCTCATGGATACGTTTTATGGTCTTTACATTCCTCAGGTCATGTTCATCGATAAGCCCGAAATGGGCAGGAGAATATTCTACAGCGTCTACATCTATTACGGATGAGGCAAAAGCGTCATATCCGATTGGCTCGCTGCTTTTATATTTTACTCTGATGCATTTTATAAAGGACCTGCGCCTCGGACTGTACAGCCTCTCAAGTATTGCCAGTCTTATCTGTTGCGCCTGCTGTTTCCATTCATCAACATCCTTACCAAGAGCCTCGCCTATCTCAATAGCTCCAAAAAGGCCGGTACAGCATGTGCAATTGGCATATATCTCAAAACCGTGCTCGTAAGCAGGATATTCATGTATACTGTTTATGGTATGAATAAGGTCCACTTCATTGTTTTTATTTATAAGTATGAATTCCACAGCTTTTTCAATGGCTTCCCAGTACTGGTTACAAAAAGCCTTGTCGGCAAGGCTGTCATAGAACAGTCCACCAGTGGCCTTAAGGTACTGGTTCAGAGCATAAAGGATTAAACCATTGCCATCTATTTGCAGGTCCTTGTAACTGGTATCGTTCCCATCCACATCATAACGCTGGCTGAATTCCCCGGAAGGTTTCTGGGCTGCCAGCATGAACTCAAGACCGTGTTTTGCTTCTTTTAAAAGATCTGCAGAGATAGCCCCGAGAATACAAATAGAATGGTCGCGCGGATAAATGAAGGGATACCTTGTTCCGGGAGGGCTGGCATAGAACCCACCGTTCGGGTGCTGGTTCTCTTTGAGGATTTTAACACAATTCTCATATAATTTGTCAGCTTCGCTAATATCCAAAGAAGATCACTCCTTTTTAATGAATTTAAAAATACATGATCCCTTTTGAAGGATATTATCAACTTCTTCTTTTGTTATGCCTGCTACTTTAATTGCTTCTTCATTATAAGCTGTTGGAGCACTGGGCATTATAGCTTTACAAGCAAGGTGTATTGTTTCATAACCTGCCATTTTGGCTCTTTTTTTCCTGTATGCATTATGAAGCAAGCAAATAAATGTAGCAACTGCCGGACATTCTACTTTATTCTTATCTTCAGCTTCTCGTTCTTTCGCATATTGCACAATTTTTAAAAATTCTTCAGGGTGCTCGCCAAATATATCAATAAAACGTATTAATTCATCTGCAAATGGGCAAAAAGGCAGGTAATTCAGTCCGTCCAAAGGACTTCCTTCAAGTCCTGGGCCCTGAGTTTTTGCCATTTCCTTACCTATATTCGTAAGCCATTCTGCGGTCTTCTCAGGACCGGCTTCATTAACCATTTCTATTATGCCGATCATAAAAGCTTGGGGCAACATGCTGCCGAGTCGAATCATACTTCATCACACCAAATTTTTTTTAAGAATGTATAAATACATAAATACATAAATAAATACATTTTATTTCAAGATACTAATAAGTTCCTTATTCCATCCTGCTGGACCTATGCCATTCCCCTTTTTAATAGAAGGATCAGTAACAGCAGGGTCATATATCCCTCCTGGTTTTTGTACCAGTATGCCTATGTCAACAACCTTGAGCATTGGCAGGTCATTAAGGCTGTCACCCAAACCTATGGTCTTTATATTTGACCATTGTTGCCTGTAAAGGTCACTGAGGATTGAAACTGAGCGGCCTTTATCGTTACAGCCCATTATATGATGAAACCGACCACCTTTGGTATAATTATAGCCTTTATTCAGGATCTCCTGTTCCAATTGTACAGCTTTCTCAGGAGGGCTTAATATAATAAATGCCTCATCATAGTCACGTTTCATTGCAAAGGCAGCAGATTGTCTGTCCAAACCGCATTCCAGGCAGATCTGGTCTATATCCATATCCCCGAACCCGATAACTTTACAATCTATCATAGTGCTTATTTCTGTGAGGATACTTCTTAATATTTCATATTGTTCTCCTAATTCGATGACATGGTAATTATCAATTTTTTTATCATATTTATAAGGGAAATTAAAATAATCCTCAGGAATGAATATAGCACCACCATTTTCAGGTATTAATGGATGGTGGATGTTCAATTCATCGCAATAAACCTCTAACTCTGCTTTTGTCTTACTGGTACAGAAGATAAGCGGGATATTCTTTTTACTAATAAGTCTTAAAGCCGGTAAAGCATCTCTATATGAATAGGTATTATGGTCTATTAGAGTGCCATCCATATCAGTAAATATTATATATTCAAGCTCTGGCATGTTATATAGTAATAAATAGAGGATCAACTATTAATATATTTTCATTTTTAATAGTATATCAAGTTATACTTGAATCGAAAACACTTCGTATTTTCTATTCTTCAGCTTCTTCGAAGCTTCAGTATCGAAAATGCTCACTCCGTTCACATTTTTATCTTCGGCTCTTCCAGAGCCTCAGGCGAAGATTCTATGAATCTTCTAATCCTCCATTCCTTTGGAATGTCGGTCAAGAAAATCCAAGGGTTAGCGATGATTTTGTTCTCTTCCATAACATTTATTACTATCATACCATATATTGCTTGGTATGAGGTTCATTTTAGCTATTATCCTGATTTTCTTATTTGTTACACCTGCGTGTGCACTTAATATGGAAGAAGGAATAACAGTTCCAATAGTGGCTGCATATTCTACACCCGATGGTGAATCTGGAGTATTATTGAATGCTACAGTAATTGTAACCCCTGGTAGCGGCCACGTATTTGTAGATACTCAACCCTATACCCAGATGGACCTGCAAGGTTCAGCCAGAATGGCAACTCTTGTAGCTTCTGATATAACAGATATCGACCCTACCAAATATGATTTTTATTATATTATTGAAGTCACTTCCCCTATTATTGGTGGGCCCTCAGCCGGTGCTGCACTTACTGTTGCTACTATTGCTGATATAATGAACTGGAAGTTATCACAGGATGTGGTGATGACTGGTATGATAAACCCTGACGGCAGTATAGGACCGGTAGGGGGAATTCCTTCTAAACTCGATGCAGCAGCTCAGCACGGTGCAACATTATTCATTGTACCCGAAGGCCAGACCGAAGTAATGATCCCTAATAGAAAAACAGTACAGGGAGGTCCGTTTGTTATGATCGAAGATGAGCCTGTCCTGATAGATGTGATAGAAAGAGGAAAAGAACAAAACATCAATGTTGAGGAAGTAGCAACTATCCAGGAGGCAGTTGAATTATTCACAGGCAATCGGATCAATATTTCCATACCACCAAAGGGCATACGGTCGGCTGAATACCTGAATACTCTACGTCCCCTGTCTGCTGATGTACTGAGTGAAGCAAATCTATTATATCACAAAGCACTTGATGAGACTACGCAGTTTTCTGATACTTTACAATCCCAGGAAGAACTATTAAGATACGGATATGAACAATATGATGATCAGCAATATTATGCAGCCACTAATACAGGCCTGCTGATCCTGAAGAACCTGAAATTCATATTATGGTACGAGGAATACCAGAATGCTAAGGATAAAAATGAGTATCTTAATAATCTATTAGAACAGGTGACCCTGGAGATCAATGAGAGTCGCCAGGAAGTGGATGCATTCAAAGATGGTGGGGTTGTGGATGTGGACAGTGTGGGTGCTGCCGAGATCAGAGTAGTAATGGCAGAACAGTTCTTAGAAGATGCAAGATCCGCAGAATCCGATAAACAGTTCATTGAGATTCTTACTCAGGCATCTATGAGAGCCCAGACAGTTGGATGGTGGCTATCACTGGCTAATTCTAATACTATCACACCAGAAACCATATTGAAAGACAGAGCCGGATGGTATGTGGGTACTGCCTCATCTGTTGTTATCTATACAGAGACTGTTATTCATGAGATGGAAAGCTGGCACGGACTCCTGAACCTATTACAGGAAGCTGAAGAGTCGCTTAATAGAGCCAAGATCGAATATGAAAGAGGATATTACAGCGGAGCTATCTTTGATTCATTACTGGCAGCAGAACAGGCCAGTACAGCTATTAGTCTGCTGGGTTATGCTGATGTGGATACCAAGATCAACCGCAGTGCCGAATCGGCAAGAATAGCTATTGAAGATGTAAGGAATGCAGGTATAGAACCTGTACTGGCTGCAAGTGCATATGAGTTTGCAGATTCGCTTGAATCACCCAGCCAGAAGATCGTAGAATATAATTATGCCAGAGTGATTGCAAAGACCACAATGCAGCTTACTAATACTCAAAATTTAAATATATCATCTAATATAAGTGAAATGAATACGACAACTACAGATACGCCTATACCTTTAAAGACAATATCTCCGGCGCCGACACAAACATCTTCTGCTAATAAGCAGGATCCTGTTATTCCCGGATTTTCTATGTTATTGGGATTAATAGGGATCTTTGTGGTTAGCTTTATACGCAGGATGTAGTAGTAAATGCTCACTTCGTTCGCATTTACTAATCCTCCATTCCTCTGGAATGTCGGACGAAGATTCTACGAATCTTCTAACCTTCAACTCCTTCGGAGCTTCAGTCAAAAAAATCCGACCAAAGGGAGGATTTTGTTCTTATGTTCATTTTGACTGAATTGGAATCTGGAGTGATATGTCCTTTGGTTTTGTATGTGTTAGTTCCTAAGATAATTACGGTTCTTGTATCTGGTTGAGTCTATATAACAATGAGCTGAAGGGGTATTTTTTTATATAATTTTTTGTGTGGGGTGTTGGATATCTGTATCCTAATTTTAATAGGGGGGTGTACTGTAGCACGGGAAGACAAGATCAATTTTTTTAATGTAGTGTTCCATATCTTATGAAGTTATTATAAATATAAAAAAATATTAAGAATAAATAGAAAGATTATTATAGTTTTATAATTTTTATTGAAAAAGGTGGAATTAAAGATTTTGAAAAAACACTTCTCGAATTGATATCTGGATTTGTAGAAAAAATTGGTGAGGTAGTAAAATGAATAGTGTAAAAAGAACATTCAAATTAATATTAATGCTCGCGCTTCTATTCTTAATGCTAATATCCATAAACATTGGATGTGCTAATGGAGCGGCACCAGAAGAAGAATGGAACAAGACTTTTGGAGGAAATTCCTGGGGTGAAATATCATCTATTCAACAGACTATTGATGGTGGTTATATTCTTGCAGGATATAGGTGGTTGAATGGTGATTATGATTATTTATTAGTGAAAACCGATTCCAATGGAAACGAGCAATGGAGCAAGACCTTTGATGGAACTGAGGATAATTACGCATCTTTTGTCCAGCAGACCATTGATGGTGGTTATATAATTGCAAATACGTACACGCACATAGTTGATTCTGGTGATTTCTGGCTTGTGAAGACCGATTCAAACGGAAACGAGCAATGGAATAAGACTTATGTAGGATCTAACTGGTTGAATATATATTCAGTTCAACAAACCACTGACGGTGGTTATATTCTTGCAGGAGAAAGATGGTCGTATAGTGATCGTGATCTTCTATTGATGAAAATAGATCTGAACGGAAATGAGCAATGGAGCAAGACAATTGGAGGAACGGAACGGGATTGTGCATACTCTATCCAGCAGACCTCTGATGGTGGTTATATAATTACAGGAGAAACGTATTCGTATAGTAGTGATTACTGGTCAGATTTCTGGATTGTGAAAACAGATTCGAATGGAAATGAGCAATGGAACAAAACATTTGCAGAATATTATGATGAGGAGGCATGCTCCGTCCAGCAGACCACTGATGGTGGTTATATAATTGCAGGATCGACGGACTGGTACAGCACTGGTGGCTATGATTTTTCATTGAAGAAAATTGATTCAAACGGAAACGAGCAATGGAACAAAACATTTGGTGGATCTAATGGTGATTTTGCATACTCAGTTCAGCAGACTACTGATGGTGGTTATATCATAGCAGGATATACATACCCGTATGGTGCTGATAAGTCTGATTTTTGTTTAGTGAAAACAGATTCGAATGGAAACGAGCAATGGAACAAAACATTCGGAGGAATTAATAGTGATTCTGCAAACACAGTCCAGCAGACTACTGATGACGGTTATATTATTGCAGGACGTACGTATTCGTATGGTGTTGGTTATGGGAATTTTTGGGTTGTGAAAACCGATTTAAACGGAAACGAGCAATGGAACAAGACATTTGGGGGAACTGCCTGGGAAGATGCATCCTCTGTTCAGCAGACCACTGATGGTGGTTATATAATTGTAGGATATACGTACTCGTACGGTGCTGGTTGTGGTGATTCTTGGCTTGTGAAAACGGATTCGAATGGAAATGAACAATGGAACAAAACATTTGGAGGAACTAACCGAGATTGGGCAAATTCGGTCCAGCAGACTATAGAAGGTGGTTATATATTTGCAGGATCAACGTGTTCGTACGGTGCTGGTTATAGTGATTCCTGGCTTGTGAAAACGGATTCGAATGGAAACGAACAATGGAACGAGACATTTGGAGGAACTGCCTGGGAAGAGGCATCTTCTGTTCAGCAGACTATTGATGGTGGTTATATAATTGCAGGATATACGTCCTCGTACGATGTTAATGAAGGTGATTTTTGGCTTGTGAAAACAGATTTGAATGGAAACGAGCAATGGAACAAAACATTTGGAGGAATTTATGAAGATAAAGCATCTTCTGTTCAGCAGACCACTGATGGTGGCTATATCATTGCAGGATATATTCATTACGATGCTGGTATGGCTGATTCCTGGCTTGTGAAAACAGATTCGAATGGAAACAAGCAATGGGATAAGACCTTTACAAAATCTTATGGGGATTGGGCATACTCAGTCCAGCAGACATCTGACAGTGGTTATATCATTGCTGGAATTACGGAGGATGATAATTTTTATGAAGATATCTGGCTTATTAAAACCGATTCGAATGGGAACGAGCAATGGAACGAGACCTTTGGAGGAAATAGTAGGGATTATGCAAACTCAGTCCAGCAAACCATTGATGGTGGTTATATAATTGCAGGATCCACACAATCGTATAGTAGTGAATATTCCTATTATTTCTGGCTTGTGAAAACAGATTCGAATGGAAACGAGCAATGGAATGAAACCTTTGGAGGGACTGATAATGATTTTGCACAATCAATCCAGCAGACTACTGATGGTGGTTATATAATTGCAGGATCTACGGAATCGTACAGTGCTGGTGGTAAGGATTTCTGGGTGATAAAAGTTGGTGGAAATCAAATTAATGATAATTGGAAAAATGAATGGATTGGTGAAGATTCAGAAGGGGGGGGTGCAGTCACTACAGTGGAACTTCAAAAAGCTATTCATCACTGGTTAGAGGATATACCAGTAAGAGGACATATTATGTCTTCTACAGATCTCCAGGAGATTATAGCAATATGGCTGTCAGGATGAGATGGTACATAAGATTTAACAAAATAAAAAATCAAAACCTCTTGAAATAATAATAGCTGTTCCCACAACTAATGGAATTAGCACTACAAGGACCTGGGGAATAAAATCCTTAAAACCAAGCTCTCTTTCACAGAATTTTCCAGGATCTCCTTTCTTGAAAAACAATGCAGATATACTTCCTTTACCAAAGGCACATAATTTGCCATAATAGCAACAACAGGTACACCCTTCCTTAAGATAATAAAACTCAAGAAGAACGATATATATTATATATAAAATTCCAGTAACCAGGCTTAATGTAAATATTATATATGCGCCTGCAAGATAAACCGCAAGTAAAAAAATATTGGCAAGAATAACAGTCCATAAAGGATAGCTATCAAATATTGTTTTCATAATATTTTCTCTTTCTCTACAATATCCTCAGGACTCGTAGCAACACTAACTCCAGCCCCTTCAAGAACCCGTATCTTCTCCCTGGCACTTCCAACCCCACCGCTAATGATAGCACCGGCATGTCCCATGGTCTTGCCCTGGGGTGCGCTTATCCCTACTATATAGCTCACTACAGGTTTGCTTACATATTCCTTAATATATTCGGCTGCTTCCTGCTCGGCCGTTCCTCCTATCTCACCTATCATTACAATAGATGAAGTATCAGGATCATCCTCAAACATCCCAAGAGCGTCAATGAAACTTGTCCCGATAAGAGGATCTCCACCGATACCAACACATGTAGATTGACCAATACCAGCTTTACTTAACGTGTCCACAACCTCATAAGTAAGTGTCCCGCTGCGTGATACCACACCCACATTACCTTTTGAGAATATAAAATCAGGCATAATACCTACTCTTGCTCCACCGGGTGTAGTAATGCCAGGACAGTTGGGTCCTATGAGTCTCACATCTCTATCTTTAATATACGGAAGCACTTTGACCATGTCCTTCACAGGAATACCTTCAGTGATACATACCACAAGTTTTATCCCAGCCTCTGCTGCTTCGAATATAGCCTCTGCTGCGTGGGCCGGAGGCACGAAAATGATGGAAGTATCTGCTTTCATCTCATCAAGTACTTCCTGCACAGTATCATACACAGGTACTCCTTCTATTATCTTACCACCTTTTTTAGGTGTGACCCCGGCTACTATCTCTGTACCTGAATTTAACATCAATCTTGTTTCGAGTGTACCCACATGACCTGTAATACCCTGGACTATCAATCTGGTTTTTTCGTTTACCAGTATACTCATTGTACCATCTCCACAGCTATCCTTGCAGCTTCTGATGTGCTGTGTGCCACAGTCACATTTGCACCATGGAGGATATCCCATCCTTTCTCCTGGTTAGTACCGGTAAGTCTGATAACAACCGGAATATTCAACTTTTTAAGCGTATCATGTATTCCTTGCGCGATCTCATCACACAGGGTAAGTCCTCCGAACATATTAATAAGCAGCAATTCAGTCCCTGGATTGGATGCAGTGATAGATACGGCACTGCCCACATGAAAAGCATCAGCACCACCGCGCACATCCATAAAATTAGCAGGCGAACCGCCTGCAAGACTGATCATATCAAGGGTTGCCAGGGCCAGTCCCGCACCGTTCACTATACATCCGATATTCCCTTCCATATCCACATAGCTCATGTCAAGCTTTTTGGCCTGCACTTCCTGGGGTTCAAGATCATCCTGGTTCCGGATATATAGTTCCTGCATAGCCTTTTGTCTGAACAGTGCATTATCATCAATATTGATCTTGGCATCTAAAGCAATTATATGGCCACTTTGCGTCAATACCAGTGGATTGATCTCAACTAAAGTGCAGTCAAATGTTTCATATATATTATACAGGTTTCTGATAAGCTTTGAAAATGCAGTTATATCATCAATTCCCAGCTTTTTTGCCATATATAGCAGTTGATGTGACATAAGTCCCATATAAGGGTCAATAGATCTTTTACAGATCAAATGGGGTGTAGTCCTTGCCACTTCTTCGATATCCACACCTCCACTGGCACTCACCATCAATAGAGGGGATCCGGTACTGCGGTCCAGTACAATTGCTACATAGTACTCATTTGCTATTGCCATACTTTTTTCAACCAGCACTTTACGCACTGGCAGGCCCTTGATAGTAAGACCAAAGATTTGCGCGGCAATACTACTCGCATTATCCTGTGTGGCTTTAAGGACACCACCTGCTTTGCCCCTACCTCCTACCAGCACCTGGGCTTTAATAACCGCACTATGTAATTGTCTGACAGCCTGCTCAGCTTCATTAATAGTAGTACATATAATCCCATCAGGAGTAGGGATGCCATATTCCCTATATATTTGTTTGGATTGATATTCATGAAGTCTCATTATGAGTAAATCAAATACCAATGCATTTATATTTTGCTAAATAATAGAAAATAGAACTGATAAACAATGAAAGCAACAATCGACCGATCAATACTCAAGGGCAAGGTTTTTGCCCCACCATCTAAAAGCTATACTCACAGAGCTGTGGTCATATCCGCACTATCTGATCAAACAACAGTCTACCGCCCCCTTTTATCAGCAGACACACTTGCATCGGTAGAGGCATGTAAAGCACTGGGTGCAGGGATTCACCAGGAGAATGACGATCTTATTATTAACGGAGTCAAAGGACATCCTGACCTTGCAGATAATGTAATAGATGTGGCAAATAGCGGGACGACATTACGGCTTATTATGGCTGTGAGTGCCCTGTGCAATGGAACTATAGTGCTTACCGGAGATGATTCCATACGTACACGTCCCAATACACCACTGATCAGGGCCCTGAACGACCTGGGAGCAGAAGTGTTCTCTACTAAAGATAATGGTACTGCCCCTATTATAGTACGTGGACCGATGAGCGGTGGTGAGGCAGTAGTTGACGGCAGTATTAGCAGCCAGTTCTTTTCTGCACTACTTATCGCCTGTCCTCTATGTCCTGATGAGACCGTGATCCAGGTAGAAGGTGAATTAAAATCCAGGCCTTATGTGGATATTACTCTTGAGATGCTTAAGAGCGCTGGTATTGAGATACATATAGAAAAAGGGAGCAAACAGAACTTAAAATTCATCATACCTCCCAACCAGTCTTATTCATTAAGTGAATATACCGTACCAGGAGATTTTTCTTCTACATCCTATTTATTAGCAGCAGGTGTACTGGCAGGAAATGGTGTTACTATCAATGGAATATTTCCCAGCAGCCAGGGAGATGCTGCGATCATATCCATACTGCAGGATATGGGTGCTGATCTTATATGGGACAAACAGCATGGTGTAGTTACAATCAATAAGAGTCAATTGCATGGTATCAACGTAGATGTAGGTATGACACCTGACCTTGTCCCCACACTGTCAGTATTAGGAGCCGTTTGTGAAGGTGAGATGGTAATAGAGAATGCCGAACATGTAAGGTTCAAGGAAACTGATAGGCTTAATGCTATGACAGTTGAACTCAGCAAAATGGGTGTGGATATTATACAGGAGCCTGACCGTTTATTGATCAAGGGCACAGGTCTGCACGGAGCACAGGTACATGGATGGCATGACCACCGTATTGTAATGGCACTGACAGTAGCCGGGATGGTAGCAGGAGATACAACAATTGATACAGTAGAATCTGTGGATGTATCTTTCCCAGGGTTCTTTAATGTTATACAAAGACTGGGCGGGAATATTACCATAGATCCGTCTATTCAAACTTAAACCTGGTTGTAGCGATCCAGAAAAAAATCATACTCATAAGCAATAATACTCCTACTTCCTTCATTATTCCACTTACTCCGGTGTCAAAAATCAACAGGTCATAGAATCCATCCATAGCCCAGGCAGTGATAGTAAAATGAGCAATATCCTGCATGAACTGCGGCTCAATGAACAAAGGCCACCAGGAACCTCCCATAGCAGACATTGTCAGTACCAGCATAGAAGATAGAGAGGATGCCTGGTCCTTGGTTTTTACAAGAACTGCAACCAGCATTCCAAAACCGGTACCAGCCAGTGTGACCGCTGATATCAGGATAATAATAGCCGCTATGCTGCTGCCCAGGTTCAGGTCAAAGACCACCTGTCCGAATAGCAGCAGTACGGATAATTGAATAAATCCACGAATAAAGATACTGGCGATCTTGCCGCCAATGATCTCACTCCTGCTGATAGGGGCTGTGACAAGACGCCTCAGGGTCCCGGATTCCTGTTCTTTTAGCAGACTGACTGATCCGGCCTCCACACAGGTAAGCAGCAGGAACATGACAGCAAATCCGGGAACGTACTGAATAAATGGTGAGAAATCTTTCGTATCAGTAGTAGAGGATTGTGTGACTACTGCTACTGGTGGTGAGGCTATGAACCTGTCTACTACTTTTATAATATCAAAGACCTTTTCTTGATCATAAGTCGGGACACCATAGGTGGTAACGGTTTTAATTGTTACCACGTAGGTTGACATCCGGTTGGCATATCCCTCGATGATCTTCTCCAAAACCGTATTCTGGGAATCCTCGGATGGATCTGAGATAATAAGCAACTCAGTATCCTGGCCTGTCATTATGGATTCAGTAAAACCCGGTGGGACTATGACCAACCTGCCGTACTCTTTATTCTTAACCCTGTCCCTGGCAGCAAACTCGTTTGACTCCATATCTACATCCAGGATATCTATATCTTCGAGAAATTGCACAAATTCCTTTGATAGATCCCTATTATCCAGGTCAACTACCAGTACATCTATTCTGATATTATCCTCGAATGTACCGCCCAGTGCCAGTCCTGCTACTGAGATTAACAGCATAGGCAGTATAAACATTAAAATGAGAGCATTGTGATCACGAATAAGGATCTTCATATCCTTAGCTGCAATGATATGGAATTTCATTTCTAGCCCCTTAATTTAGTACCTGTCAAATGTAAAAATAGTGTCTCAAGATCTGGTTCTTTGATATTAATAAATTCCACTTTAGCCCCTTCTGATATCAGGATATCAATTATATTGACAAGTAGTTCCCTCCCCTTTAATAGTTGAACGGTCATACTATCCTCGTCTATGGATACCTGCTGGACAGTTTCTATCTTCCTGATAGATTCCACAGCATTCGGGGGGATATCTTTAGCCTCAACATGGATAAGATCACTTTCTCCTGTTAGCTCAAGCAGTCCTGTAAGTGTATCCAGGGCAATAAGCTGCCCTTTATCCACAATTCCGATCCGGTGGCACAGTTTTTGTGCATCTTCCATCTGGTGTGTGGTGAAAAGTACACTCATTCCCTGTTTATTGAGATCTACAATGGTATCATATATCCGCTTACGGCTCTGTGGATCAACTCCGGTTGTAGGTTCATCCATAAACAGTATCTTGGGGTCGTGCAGCAGTGCTGCAGCAATATTGATCCTTCGCTTCATACCACCTGAAAAACCCTGGATCATATCATCAGCCCGCTCAGTTAGACCCGCCATATCCAGCAGTATTTCTATCCTGCTATGCAGTGCCTTTTTTGAAAGACCATATATTTTGCCATAGAATGCCAGGTTCTCCCTGGCACTCAGTGTAGGATAAAGACTGATCTCCTGGGGTACTACACCTATCACATTTTTAATCCTGATAGAGTCCTTAATATTATCGAATCCGTCAATAGTGATCTTGCCAGAGTCCTGTGTAAACAGGCAACACAAAATAGAGATCAGGGTGGATTTGCCGGCACCATTAGGACCGAGAAGTCCGAATATCTCACCTTTCTTGATGTTGAAAGAAATTTCGTCCACTGCCGTAAAACCATTGTACCGTTTGACCACTTTATCAATAGAGATTATGGCATCATTTATCAGTGCCTCTGTCACCTTTACGCCTCTTTGTAAAGAAAAATAATAAAACTGCCAGTATCAGTACGATTCCGATAATAAGTATCGGGTTTTGAAATAATCCTGCTTCTTTCTTCGTCTCTTTAACCTCTACTGGCACATAGATAGAATCAGAGATCTTTGTTTCACCTTCCATGTCTTCATATTCTATCTCGACCGTGACCGAATAAACCTTGAGAGTAGCATCTTTGTCTACATCAATATCAAACTTTGCCTGAACTACGTCCTCCTGTTCCATATCTCCCAGATATGCCGTAAAATCGGTACTGCTAAAGGGATCTGATAACCTCAGTCTGGCACTAGCCCTGGTAGCTTTTTCTTCACCAGTGTTCTTGAATGTGATACTGAGGATACCTGATGTATCAGGCAGTAGATCACTTTCTACACTAAGAGCTTTAAAATCGGCCTGTTTATTGACTATAATAGTAATTATATGAGTCTCATTGACCTCTTTATACAATATATTAGAATCGATCTCGTTCGTAGTAGCATTACCTTCTACCTGTACATCTTCCTGATACTGGTATGTAAGATTGACTAATAGCTGGTATGTCCCTGCCTTTGCATTGTCCCATACCTCTATATCAAACTGCAGCGGGTCTGATACCTGGCCTGAGATGATAGTACCTGCGCTCTGGGGCGAAGTTTTAATGTCTAACGGAGCATCCATTGGTGAAACAGATGCAATTACGCCTAAAGCTGTAGTTACTCCATATTCCTGCTGCAGTTCTATTTTTGATAGAGCTATCTCGTTTGCATCTTCTGGTTTATCATCTGATTCAAATCCCAGTACCTTACCCTGGTTCATGATCTTAATAAGGATCGGGGATGATTCATCCTTGTTATATTCCGGGTTGCCTATTGTGCTTACTACAATCTCAGGACTGCCGTAGATAGTGAAATAGTCATCATTAAATGTCCATTTATTGGGGGGTATGGAATTTGTATTTGCTGATACTTGTGCTATTTGGGTTGTGGTAATAATGGCTATAATTAGTAAAAGAATTATTGTAATGCTGCGTTTTTTCCTGCCATTATATTCATAAATAGTATTTTGCTTAAGTTTAATGCCTCTCCCACCTGGTTAACGGGAATTTTATTCCTGTATATATTTTAGAACAAAATCCTCCCTTCAGTCGGATTTTCTTGAGTACCTCAAGTTATACTTGATATACTATAAAAAAATATCTCAAGCAAATGCGAACGAAGTGAGCATTTTTATTAACTTCCCAGTTTTAAAATAGCTTCTGCCAAATCTCCACCCGTCTCCTTTAGAGCTGCTCTGGCTTCATCCTGGGACTTTCCGGTTTGCTCGGCAACCAGGGTTATATCCTCTTGCGATATTTGGATCTCTCTTGGAACTTCCCGCGGATTACCTATTATCTGATAGGTTAGCATACCAGGAGCTTCTACTTTGGTCACATTGGCATCATCGAAAATAATGTCAGTATCCTGAGTCCTGATTATAACCTGCTCTACATTGTCAATCTCATCACTGTTTATCCCCATTTGCTTCATCATTTTGTTCATTGCTTTGGGATTAACTCCTCGCATTGCACCCGATTTTTTTGACATCTTAGATCACCTGTATGGTTGGTAAATATGCTTTACTGTATTAAAACATTGTTCTATAAAAGTATTTATCAAGCATAACATAGAATAAAGACCTTCAAGAACAAAATCCTCCCTTCGGTCGGATTTTCTTAAGTATATTATCTTACAGATTATATACTACAAAAAAATATTCATAATCACACTATGAGGAAAAATAAAATGACAGACACACCAGAAAAAGAAGATGCAAAAGATTATTTAGAAGTGAAGATGAGTAGCGGTTGGTACATGACCATAACACTTGCATCCAGTGAGAGATATGATAAAGAGTATGTTGAAATCGCAAAGGAACGCAGCGGACAAAAAAAGGCCAGATTCAATTTGAATCCAAAATATACCAGGGCACTTGGTGAGGCATTAATTAAATTTGCAGATGCTAATGGTTTATGAAATTTAAATCGTTTTCTTTTTAAGGTTAGAGATAAATATATTAGTGGGAAAAATGTCTGAAGTTAATAAAGTACTGTTATTATTAAAAAATATGGTATATGAAAGTACAAGCCCGCTTGAGACTTTGCGGTTTGCAAAATTTTACCGGAAAAACGAACTTGATGTCATAGTAATATTATGGGGACCTATGGGTGTAGTACTTGGAAAAGATGGAAAACACCGCGGTGCCCCGGAATATGATAAAAAAGTAAAAGAATGCATTAAATTAGGAGTGAAATTCAAATGCTGTCAGCTTGCAGCTGATATTATCGGATTAAAAGAATCTGAATTAATACCAGAGATAGAAATGATCGAATCCCACGTGGTAGCAGAACTATTCCTTGAATACCAGAGTAAAGGCGACCTGATCATCAGTCTATGAAATTGTCAATTAATCTGCTTGCTTCTTATGAAATGAAAAATAATAGAGTAATATAATTGGCGGCAAGAAGATCATCAATTCTATCATTATTGCCAGTAAATTATGATAATTAAAAAGACCTGATATGAAAGTAGTATTTGTTTCACCTCTCCATATATCGAGAAAGATCATAACAGGAAATGAATAATGCTCAACGCTAAAAGGCCAGAATAGAGCCACTCCGAATGGATAACTTGTATCAGATGCTGATGCTATATAATCCAGAACCACATGAAAGTAATAAATTCCTGTAAATAATAAACAGCAATTAATAAACTGACCCTTTCTTCTTAGTATCAAGCTTCCTATGGTTCCTGCAATAGCAGCGGCTCCTAGAGTATGGGTTAAGCCCTGGTGGAAAAAGCTAGGATCATGTATTATAAATCCAGGTGCAAAATCAATATCAGGAAGAACTGAAAAGAAGATATACAATGACAAAACACTGAGGCTATATCTGTTATTGTATCTGTTAATGATCAGATAAATTAAAATCCCACAAAGTACATGCCCGACCGGACTTGGCAAAATCAATAACTCCTTTATTCTAATATGTTGGTATTTGAACAAAATCCTCGCTAACGCTCGGATTTTCTTGACCGACATTCCGGAGGAATGGAGGATTAGAAGATTTGTAGAATCTTCGTCCGACATTCCGGAGGAATGGAGGATTAGAAGATTTGTAGAATCTTCGTCCGACATTCCGGAGGAATGGAGGATCAAAAAATGTGAACGAAGTGAGCGCCTCCATTTTTTCGATATATCAAGTTATACTTGATATTCTACAAGCAAAGTATTTAAAAATATTTAAATATTGTAGTTGAAGATATTTCATTAAAAAAATTATTAGATTATCCTGATTCATTACTTAACCGATCACATATTGGATTACATTATTATCTGCCTGGTAAGATAAAATATCAAATCACCGAAGATTATTGCTGTATAGAAACCCAGTGTTATCGGGATTATAAAAGGCATACCAGGCGTGACCCATACATGTCTATCCATCAGGTCGTTATGTGCAAAAGTTTCAAGTTCTTTTATTATGTCTTCCTCGATATCCACACCCCCCCGTTTGAACCTGGTCTGTAAAACACCATCTACTAAAAAGCGCTCGTGTATCAATTTAATATGTCTACCCTGCAGTTTTGAAATATCAGTCTTATATCCTACAAATAGATATGCAGGGTTTTTTAATATCTCTCGAGGCTTAAGTGCAATTAGATTATTAAAAAAAAGGCCCAGAGGTACCACAATAGTCAGCAGGATAGCATTTCCAAATACCGTAAAAGCAAATAGGTTGATCAAAGGAATTCCCGTAAGTGGATATTCCACACCAAAAAGTTTTATTAGGGGATAGACTGGTATAATAATCGCCAATACTATCAGGCATTTGGCATCTGCCCCTCCGAAGGCTCCGAACTGAAAAAGTATATAAACAAAAATAAATATGATCCCTACGCTGAGAACCAGTCCGAGAAGGGCAGGCATACCTGTGTTAATAATATCATAGGCGGCAAATAAACCTCCTCCGATCAACATTACTTTCCATACCTGGTTAGATACTCTCCTGGTCTGCAGATCAGTATAACACGAATATAAAAGGAATGGCGTGCAGTAAATCATTTTCAATAGATCTATATCAATCATATGATCTTCCACTCGATGTCAATATAATTTTATCCAGATTATTATCTTAATTTTATCAAAATCTATACTTCAATGACATTTATTATACGCATAAGGGGGTAGTTTAGTCCTGGATCGAATTTCAAAGCGACCACAGCAGTTACTCCCTTAAATACAATACTTGCTTCTACGTTTAGCATTACCCCTTCCAATTCACAATATCCGAATACATCCCCTATCGTTTGTGCGATCATATCTCTATCGATCCTTACAGTGATCTCCTTTACATACGGCTGGACTGATATGCTTTTACTAATAGCTTGCTCGAGACTATCTACCGTATCCAGGTTTATCGGTGCCCCCACAAACTGGTGATATAAAGCACCCAGCTTGATGCCTGCCTCAAATAGTGCATTATCTCTTTGAGTTATCATATATTATCATTCATATTATACTATTAATACTTATATACAAGAACAAAATCCTCGCTAACGCTCGGATTTTCTTGACCGACATTCCGGAGGAATGGTGGATTAGGAAATTCGTAGAATCTTCGTCCGACATTCCAGAGGAATGGAGGATCAAAAAATGTGAACGGAGTGAGCGTTTTTGATATATCAAGTTATACTTGATATATTATAAAAAGTATCTCTATCTCGACATACTGGAGTTTATGAATGCATTTCAATATGTCAAGATTTGAGAAGTAATTTTAACTTTATATACCACAAAAAAACTATCGATTCTTGTGCCTGTTAGAATTAGTCCTTTTTCTGGAGATGCGTTTATTGTTAGGTTTAATTCCAAGTTGCTCCGACTGTTTTATTTGTATCTTTTCTATAGCAGGTAACTTTTCTTTCCTTATCTCAACATCATTGAATTTCAATACATTTTTATAATTATCATTATCTTTGTCAGAAAGAATATTAATTGCCTTCCCTTCTTTTCCAGCTCTTGCAGTTCTTCCGATCCTGTGGATATACTGCTTACTCTCCCTGGGAATATCATAATTGTAAACATGGGAAACACCATCGATATCAAGCCCCCTTGCAGCCACATCTGTGCATACAAGAACACCAGCCTTCCCTGTATGGAATCGCTTCATAACATTGTTCCGCTTTTTCTGGGTTAGTCCGCCATGAATAGCCTGGGCATTAATACCTGATGATCTCAGGTTCTTAGCGACCGTATCGGTATATCTCTTTGTATTGCAGAAAACCATTGACAGATCTGATTTTTCATTTTTCAATAGATGCAGGAGTAATGATAATTTCATATTCGCTTTAACTCTATAAACGCACTGGTCCAATTGTGATGCATCGATATTAGATTTAACTTTTACATGGATCGGTTCATCCATAAATTTTCTGCCAAGTTTGACAATTTCTCTTGAGATCGTAGCAGAGAATAAAAGGGTCTGCCGGTTCTGGGGACATCTATTAATAATTTTAGTCACATCGTCCATAAATCCCATATCTAACATCCGGTCTGCTTCATCAAGCACCAGTGTTTCTACCCCATTAAAGTTAATGGTCTTTCTTTCGATATGATCAAGTATCCTGCCCGGTGTTCCTACCACCACATCTGCTGTCTTTAAACCCCTGATCTGCTCATTGATCCCCACACCACCATAGACGGACATAATTTTTAAAGGGATTAATTTTGAGAATTTCCTTAAAGCATTTGTGACCTGCTCTGCCAATTCTCTTGTAGGAGTCAGGACCAAAGCCTGTATCCCTTTTCCTTTTTTAGCAGTCTGTAATATGCCACAAGCAAATGCAAGAGTTTTTCCTGAACCAGTGGCAGATCCGGCTATAACATCTTCTCCCGCAAGGATTAACGGAATCGATTTTTCCTGTATTTCGGTAGGATGATCGAATTTCTCATCATTTATAGTTTTTAGAAGGCGCACACTGATACCAAGATTTTTAAAATTTTCCATATTTAAACTTTCCATAATTTCTTTCAAAAAAAAGCTGCTTAATTGCTTTTTTTTATCCACTTCGTTAAGTTATTAAGAATAAAATCCTCGCTAGCGCTCGGATTTTCTTGACCGACATTCCAGAGGAATGGAGGATTAGAAGATTCGTAGAATCTTCGTCCGACATTCCAGAGGAATGGAGGATTAGAAAATGCGAACGGAGTGAGCATTTTCAATATATCAAGTTATACTTGATATACTAAAACAATTAAGAGCTATTAGCACAACTTTATGAAAGTTCAGATTAATTTACGCTTAAAAGTTATTGAGCTTTCTTAATGTTTGTCCTTGGCTTATAGTTATGCCTGTTTTATGGTATATTAAAGTATAATTTTTCTTGGTAAAATACGAAATACACTGTTTACCATAGAAGGAACATGCAAATATGGTTATAAAGGCAGATAGTACCATACCGATTGTTATTATCAGATTGAACCAAGCATCTAATTATTTCCATTTAGCCAATTCCTTTTGATAGGCCCTCCATCCTGGACACCATTTTGTGTGCCATTCCCATATTCTATTTATTGGTGAATTTGGATTATTATTTGCATAATCCCGAAATTTGCAGATTTCGCAATTCGAACCTGTCCTTACAACTGTCTTAATATATGTTGACTTAAGAGTGGTTTTCTCGTTTGGTTGGGTTATTGTGAATGAGTCCATATGATTTCCCCCTCATTTGATTTGTTTTAGTATATCAAGTATAACTTGATATATTGAAAATGCTCACTCCGTTCGCATTTTCTAATCCTCCATTCCTCTGGAATGTCGGACGAAGATTCTACGAATCTTCTAATCTTCAGCTTCTCCGAAGCTTCAGTTAAGAAAATCCGACCGAAGGAAGGATTTTGTTCTTTTTAGGTATAGTATTATGTGTAGATGATGATATTTAAACCCTTCGATGAATCGAAGTGTGTAATTAGAAGAGTTTGTTGAAGTGTATTAATATTTGTAGTCTGCTTGATTGGTAGAATAATATGAAAGCTACTTCCCTCCCCAACCACACTATGGACCCATATCTTACCATTGTGCCTGGTAATTGTTATTTTGGATAAAGCAAGACCCAGACCGGTCCCGCCGAATTTTCGTGTACTACTTGCATCCACCTGGTAGAATCTATCAAATATTTTTTCAAGTTCATCCTCAGGTATCCCTATTCCAGTATCACTGATCTCAATATGTATTTGATCTTTACCCTTATGACATGCTTTTATCGATATTTTACCCCCCTTGTCTGTGAATTTAATAGCATTTTCCAATAGATTGGTGAATACCCTGGCAAGCTTGTCATTATCTGCCTCAAGTACCAGTTTATCTTCGATCTCAACTGAAATTTCGATCTGTTTATTAACAGCAGGTTTGGTAAAATCTGCTTTGATAATATTTATTAAATCATTCAGTTTGATAGTAGTAATATCGAGATTTTTAGAGTCCATTCTGGATAGGTCTAAAACATCTGTTATCAATTTGGTCAGTCGATCAGTATTTTGTATTATTACGGCCAGGTATTTCTTTTGCTTTTCAGTTGTGATGCCAAAGGTATCATCGATCATCAATTCTGAAAAACCTTTAATAGCCGTAAGTGGAGTGCGTATCTCATGGGAAAAGTTAGCGACTATTTCAGATTTCTTTATGTCAATTTGCTGAAGTTCTTTATAGGCACTTTCCAGGTCATTAAAGGATTGCTTAAGTTCATACTCAAGTGTTTTAGACTCTGTTACATCTCTTCGTATTATCAGAGTGCCTGAAATATCATTTTTTTCATTTATTAGCAGTGAACAGGTGATTTCACAATAAGAGGTAAATTTTTCCTTATTCATTCTTCTATGAACTATTTGAGTTACCTTTGTAGTCTTAATTGAATCGAGAGCCGGACAGTTTTTACAGCATTTTTCTTCACATGCATATACTTTATAACAGAATTTGCCTATGATATCTTCACCATATATCTCCTTTGCCAGTTTATTAGCAAAAGTGATCTTCATATTCATGTCCTGGGCACTAGCAACATCACTCATACTTTCAAACATTGTTACAATCTCATTCCTGGATGAAATAAGTTTACCCATTGTCTTCTGCAGTTCTATTGCCATATCATTAAAAGCATCAGCAAGTTTTTCGATCTCGTCATTTGTTTTAATATTTATCCTTTTAAAACTACCATGAACCAGGTCCTTTGTTCCTCTGGTCAATTTATATATGGGTTTAGTAATGGTTTTGGTAAAATAACGGGTTAAGAAAATTGATAATATAAAACCTGAAAATAAATATACAAGGTAAATACCCAGTACTTTATATCCTTTATCAATATACGGCTGCTCCAGGATACCAACTTTGATCATACCTATAATATTTCCATCGAAATCTTTGATAGGTTTATAAGCAGTAACGTACCACTCATCTACCACAAATGCCCTGCCATCCCAGTATTTTCCTTTATTTAACACGGCATCATGAACTTCTTCTGAAACTCTGGTACTGACTGACTGCTCTTTCGTGTCTGTGGGAACAGTAGTAGATATCCTGAAATCATCCTGGTAGATAGTAACTACTCCTATATCATTGCTATTATAATTTTCATTAGGATATAGAGCATTCTGTATTTTATCTACGATCTTATTATCGCGATTTATCAGGTCACCACCATACAATACACCAATGACATTATCTTCATTGTCTTTGATTGGAGCTGCTGCCATTATAACCATGCATGTGTTTGAGATATTATCAGGTCCGGATTTTACATTTAGCGTGTTATTAAATTCCATAGATGACTGATCTGCCATTATTTTACGTTCTTTAAGCAGCTCTTTTTCAGTCATTATCTGGGTAGATGACACTGTCGTACCATTTAAGGCAGACCAGATCAGATTATGATCATATATAGAGTCCTGGAAAATTGTGGGATTTGCTGCCCTGACTATAACCACACCATTCTTGTCAGTAACTGTGATGAAGTCAAGTTTGTACTTGAACCTTTCATTATAGATATTGACAAGATTAGTATATAGCAAATTAGAATCGTTATTAATAAGAGGAATACATATCCGTTGGGAACTTGCAGTATAGTATATCGTATCCTCTATTTGCATTAAATGATCTTGATACAATACATCAGCAGCATTAAGATCCTGGACTACAGTTTGCTGTAGGTTGTCCTGTACCATATTATTAAATAGATACACTACAACTCCTCCTGCAAAGAGAAAGGAGAATAAAAGAATAGATAAAATCCCGATAGCAAATTTTGTACCTATGGATATATTCATATCTTATTATTCCTTCAGGTATATATAAATTAAAGTTACATACTCTTACGAAATCACATGCTCGAATACTTTCCTGGATTATTAAGCCTGAGAGTATTTTACTTAGAATCCCAGGAGTATCAAGTAAGTTTTATCCACCCTTACACTAAATATTATAAGTGTTGATATATATAAGTATATCGAAATAGATTTTAGAGATTAAATATCTATTTATTTAAAGGGAATAAAATCCTCCCTCCGCCCGGATTTTCTTGACTGAGGCTCTTAAAAGAGCCGAAGATTAGAAGATTCGAAGAATCTTCGTCTGATATTCCAGAGGAATGGAGGATTAGAAAATACGAAGTATTTTCAACTCAAGTTATGCCTGATATACTATAAAAAAGACAACTACTTATGCTTTAAGCAGCATGTTACAATAATTGATAATATGATGCGTACAATTCTTGTGCTGGATATATTCAATAGTTTAGTAGTGCATGCACTTCGCGGTCAGCGTGAACATTACCTTCCGATTGGTGAATATAGTTGTGTCTGTAAAACATCAGATCCCCTTAATATTATTAAAGAACTTCATCCTAAGGAAGTATATGCCGCTGACCTCAACCTGATACGTGGAATAGGTGATAATTATTCTGTTATTAAAAATGTATCACAGTACTCAAAAACCATACTTAGTTGTGGTGTCAAAACCACACAAGATGTATCAACCGGACTTGAGATAGCAGATACTGTGACAATCGGGTGTGAGAATGCCGACTTTGATGTCATCGGGGAGGCATGTGAGCTAAAAGACGTAGGCAGGATACATGTTAATATTGATATAATGGATAATAAGATCCTGACTAATACCAGGATGTCATTCACTCCACTGGAAGCAGTTAAGAAGCTCAATGAATATCCGATCAATGACCTGATCATCATCGACCTGACAAAAGTAGGCACGGAGTCAGGCATCAATGTTGATTTTCTTAAGAGTGCAGTTGCATATTCCGATCATGATATCATATTCGGAGGTGGCGTGCGGGATGTGGCTGATCTTGATCAATTAAGTGATATAGGGATCTCAGGTGCACTGGTTGCTACAGGTATCCATAACCAGGCAATTCCAGTGGAAAAATTGTGGTGAGAATAAAACACAGGGTTTTAATCTATTTACAGGGTTGTTGATCTTTTTGATCATAGTACTCTTTCGAAATCGAAATATAATTCCGTAAGAATTAAATAATACTAATTTAAAAAGTTAAGTTATGAATAGAAAAACATCTGGCTTTTTGGTTTTATTATTGTTAATTAGTATATGTATAGTCCCTTCAACAAGTGCATTTTCAAAAACAGCACCTTATTCGGATATAGAACAATCAGATACGGCAAATTGGGGCGGTTTGGATAGGGAATTCATACAAGCTGGTCATAATGACAGAATAAGACAGACAGGTACAATTAATCAAATACGATTTGATGTAGCTAATGCTTCGAACTTAAGAGAATTTTATTTTACTGTGTGGAGAAAAAGCGGAGATGAATATGAAAGGATTGGTATTACAGATAATTTAGTTAATAATATTTCTTCAGATGATATCAATAAGATCGACCTGTTTCCACCTATTGAAGGAGTGCACGAAGGTGATTTTTATGGCTATCGGATCAATGCTACCGGAGATGCACTATATATAGACCAGAATAATAGAGACCATAGGACGTATTACGTTGATGGTGGTGCAAAACCCATAAAAGATTTCCAGTGGGAAATACAAACCCCTGAGGATTATATTTTTGTAATAGAACCATATATGGAAAATACACATATGGTTTTTATCGGGGATTCAATAATTTCAGGAAATCTTGAACACTGTTCTTTTATTGTAACTGAAGATATTACTAATATTCCTACGACAATTGAGCATCATTGGTCAACGAAAGTAGGTAAGACATACCAAAATATGGGCATTGGTGGACAAATAACTTCACAAATTAATGAAAGGTTTGAATCTGATGTAATTGATTTATCACCGAATTATGTATTAATTGAAGGTGGTATAAATGATGTAAATCGTGGTATAAGTAGTACAAATATTATTAAAAATTGGGAATCCATGATTCAAAAATCTCATAATAATTCTATCATTCCGGTAATTATGTTAATTTTACCATCACAAACGACGCAAACAAGATTAGATAAGATCACTAATATAAATAATCAATTGATAGAAATTGCATGGAACTATCCATCATCGATTGTGGTAGATGCAAGGGATTATGTAGGACATGAGACATACTCGGACTGCTGGGTCATTGATGAATCCGTTACCGATGATGGTTTACATTTCAATTCGGCAGGTCATGAAAAGATCGCACAGGCTATAGTAGATATTTTTAATACATCATCACCTGTAATAGACGATGTGACACTGAGTACCAGTACACCTTGTACAGGTGATGAGGTACAGGTTAAAGTTAGGGTCGGTGATGTTGATATTGATATTGATTTTATCAGAGTAGAATCCGAGGGTACCCAATTAAATTATACTGAGGAAGATGGTCTGTGGAAAGGAATGATCACTGCCCGGGAGGAGGGTACACATACCGTACATGTTTCAGTAAGAGATCTTGCAGGTAATGATATAGTGTGGAATAATTCCACTACCTATAGTACCCTTGATATAACTCGTCCGGTAATAACCGGACAGGGAGATCAATTAATCGAACAGGGTTCCACAGGATACAACATTACCTGGACTATAAGTGAGTTATATCCCAAACAGTGTTATGTATTAAGAAATAATTCAGAAGTACGTCCTCCGGAATCTTATGATAACGGTAGTGAGATTATAGTTGAAATAGATACTGCAGTGCAGGGTACCTGGAATTATACAATCTTTGCAGAGGATGAATCCGGGAATAATGCATCTGACCAGGTAGAAATAACCATCCAGGATACAACATCACCAATTATAAACTTTTCAGGACCGGAAGAACTAACGATCAAGCAAGATGATGATATTGAAAAAAAAATTATTATATCTATAATAGATGTTAATCCGCATCAGTACTGGGTATCAAGAAATGGCACTCAAATTGTTAATCCCACATCTTATGAAAGCCAAAGCGATATTAATATCTCGATAAATTCTTCTACATTAGGTACCTCGGACTATGTCATCTTTGCGAATGATACAATGGGACATGAAAAAAACTATACGGTCCGTATTATTGTAAAAGCATTACCTCCCGTGATAAATTCTCCACCTGATCAATCTATTGAACAGGGTGTTGTTGCAAATATTATATGGGTTATTACCGATAAATCCCCCAATAAATACCGGGTATCAATAAATGGCAGTCCACATGTCTCCCCTACGGATTATAATAGTGGTGAGATATTATTTATCCCGGTAAATACTACAACAGAAGGTTCTTTTAACTACACTATCGATGCAAATGGTACTTCAGGTGAGACCAGTAACGATCAATTAACAATCAACATAGTAGAAAAATTGCCAATATCCATCAACATCACATCTCCTTTTAATGGATCTAGTTGCACTTCGGATTGGATTGATATTAAAGGTGATGTTGGCGGAAATGGTTCAGCCATGAATGTAACTGTAACAGTAAATAAACACCAATATTATCAGGATCTTAATATCTCGGATCATTCAGGAACATACTCAATAGAGGTTCCCTTATCATTGGGTGATAACATCATTACTGCTACAGTAACTGATCAAGACAACCAGGTAACATCAAGTACAATTACAGTAACAAGAAAAGAAGAAAGTAGTGATAGTGGAAGTAGTGGTAGTGGTAGTGGTAGTGGTAGTGGAAGTAGTTCAAGTGGAGGCGGATCTTCCGGGGAGGATTATAAGAATATATTGATCATTGAGAATGTTAGGGAATACATTAGCAAAGGACAGAAAACATGTTATGAATTCAATAAGGAAGATAACATAGTAAAATGTATCAATGTCGCGGGTTTGACCAATTCAGGACAAATCACAACAAAGACTGAGATACTTAAAAATACTTCATCTCTGGTAAACAATGGTCTATCTGATATGGTATATAAGAACCTGAATATCTGGATGGGGAACTCAGGTTGGGCTACTTCAAAAAATATCGTTGATGTAACTATTTCATTCAAAGTGGAAAAGTCGTGGATTACTTCGAACAATATAGATCAAACAACTATTCGAATGAACAGGTACAGCAATGGGACCTGGAATACTCTTGAGACATCTTTGATAGATCAGGATGATAATAATTTTTATTATAAATCAGGAACTCCAGGTTTCTCTTCTTTTGCTGTAACCGGGAAACCGAACCTTACAGGTTCGGCTGGTGAAGAAGGTATGGTTGTTGATCCGACAGTAGTGGAAGAATCTTCAACTGATACAGATACTTCTGCTGATAATATCTCTACTGAAGAAAAAACAGGTATTCCTGCTCCGGGTCTGTTCATTAGTTTACTGATCTTGCTAATCGTAGTACAGTTTATACGAAAGAAAGAATAAGTTTCACGTAAACCTACTATATACATTATAGTGGAATAAAATGGATCGCAAAGAATTCAGGGCATTAATTTCATCCGAAGAGGCCAGGCGGATAATTAGCAAGATTCATCTACCTGTTGAGGTTACTGAATTAGCCATACAAGATGTTCAGGGGCATATACTGGCGCAAGACGTGAGTTCCAATCAGGATGTTCCTGGCTTTGATCGTGCTTCTATGGATGGTTTTGCTGTACGTGCACAGGATACATATTCTGCAAGAGAGGACAGACCCGTTTTTCTTACACTAAATGGCAAAGTAGATGCAGGTTTTCTATCGGAAGTGGCAGTAGATAAAGATTCGGCAGTAGAGATCTCAACTGGAGCAATGATGCCCAAAGGTGCTGATTCTGTAGTGATGGTAGAATATACCAGACCAAATCCGGACTGTATAGCAATAGTACGTCCCGTTTCCATAAATGAGAACGTCATCCATGCAGGATCGGATATCATGATAGGGGAAAGAGTACTGGAGGCCGGTACCAGACTAACGCCCAGGGAGATAGGTGTATTGGCTGCCATAGGAGTGGACCGTATAAACGTAAGACACTTAAGAGTAGGTATCATATCGACAGGTACCGAACTTATCTCACCTGGTACAGTACTTTCGCCTGGTAAAGTATATGATATTAATTCATACTCATTGGGTTCGGCTGCAAGGGAATGTGGAGCAGATGTAAAGTATTACGGGATTGTCCGGGACCACCGCCCTGATATGGAAAAGATACTTGAGAAGGCGGTACATGAGTGTCATCTGGTATTAACATCAGGCAGTACATCAGCAGGTGTTGGGGATGTAATGTACAGGATCATTGAAGAAAAAGGTACGGTGCTGCTTCATGGTATTAATATCAAACCAGGTAAACCGGTAATATTAGGAATGATAAATGGGACACCGGTATTCGGACTGCCAGGATATCCCACATCAGCTCTTACCATATTCAATGAGTTCACAGCTCCTATGATCAGGCATAGTCTTGGAATACCTGACTCTAAAACAAAAGTAACAGCCAGCATGGCAATTCAATTTCGCTCAGTAGGACGGCGTCAGTTGCTGCCCGTAGGTCTGGTGAGAGGACAGGCTTATCCGGTCGATAAAGGATCCGGTGCTATAACTACTCTGGCTTATGCAGACGGTTTTATTGAGATTGATCCAAACGTAGAGATGCTCACATCAGGACAGGAAGTTGAAGTAACATTAATGGGTGATGTGAGATCACCTGATATCTTATTTATAGGGAGTCACTGCCTGGGTTTTGAAGCTCTGACGCGCCTTTTACCTTACAAGGTCAGAACTATAAATGCAGGTAGTACAGGTGCCTTAACAGCAGTCAGAGATGGGGTTGCGGATATGGGCGGCGTACATCTGCTGGATGAGGGAGGGGTGTATAATATCTCGTTTGTTAAGAGTTTTGGCATAAGAAATGCGGTACTTGTTAAAGGTTATCTGAGAGATCAGGGACTTATAGTCAGGCACGATAGCGATATCTATGGATTTGAGGATATTCCCGGTCATAGAATGATCAATAGAAACCGGGGCTCGGGAACCAGGGTATTGATAGATAACAGGCTACACGAGTTGGCAGAAGAACTGGGTGTGGGTTTCGATGAGATCTGCAGTGACCTGGATGGATACGATACCGAAGCGCGGACTCATAGTGCAGTTGCAGCCGCTGTAAAACTGAATAGGGTAGATGTTGGAATTGGCATCAGGTCAGTAGCAGAATCAAATGGTCTGAAGTTCATTCACCTCGCGGATGAAGAATATGATTTTATCATGCAGCGGTCATTTGTTGAGAGTAAAATAGGGCGTGATCTTTTAAATATACTGTGTAGTGATGATTTAAAGAGTTGTTTACCTCCGGGAATAACATCATATAAGAGGACTGGCGAGTTCGTGGATTGTGACTGAATTTACTTGATATACAAGAACAAAATCCTCCCTTCGGTCGGATTTTCTTGAGTATATCAAGTTATACTTGATATACTAGAAAAAAGGCATTGATAAGGTAAGATAATGGAGAATAGAATTCATACTTTTATATAGGATGTGAACATTTCTGAAGAAGGTTGAAATGAATTTATCCGGGCGATTACCAGTGAAAAAAATAAAAATTGCAATTGTGGGTATAGGGAACTGTGCAAGTTCTCTTATTCAGGGTATTGAATATTATAAAGATAAAAATAATAATGATGCGATTGGATTGATGCACTGGGATATTGGTGGTTATAAACCTTATGATATTGAGGTAGTGGCTGCTTTTGATATTGATAAAAGGAAAGTAGGTAAAGATATTTCCCAAGCTATTTTTGAGTTACCAAATTGCACTAAAATAATCTGTGATAAAATTCCTTTGACGGGCGTTAAGGTAATGATGGGAAATATACTGGATGGGATATCTGAACATATGGAAAATTATGATAGTGAATATACCTTTTCTCCATCTGATAAGAAGGAGTCCACTAAAGAAGAGATCATTAATATTTTAAAAGAATCCGGTGTAGAGATCCTATTAAATTATATTCCGGTAGGTTCTGAAAAAGCTGCTCGGTTCTATGCTGAATGTGCTCTTGATGCAGGCATAGCTTTTATTAACAATATACCTGTTTTTATAGCAAGTGACCAGGTGTGGGCAGATAGATTTAAAGAAAAAGGTCTTCCGATTATCGGTGATGATGTGAAAGCCCAGTTGGGAGCTACTATCACGCATAGAGCTTTGACTGACCTGTTCAATAAGAGAGGGGTCAAGTTGGAGCGGACATATCAGTTAAATACCGGTGGAAATACCGATTTTCTTAATATGCTAAATCGAACTAGACTCAGTTCAAAGAAAACATCAAAGACTGAAGCAGTCCAATCTGTGCTTGATGAAAGGCTTGAAGATAGGAATATCCACATAGGGCCAAGTGACTATGTACCATGGCAGAAGGATAATAAAGTATGCTTTATCAGAATGGAAGGTAAGCTCTTCGGCGATATTCCTATGGAACTGGAATTGCGGCTTTCTGTGGAAGATTCCCCCAATTCGGCAGGAGTAGGAATAGATGCTATACGGTGTTGCAAACTCGGTCTTGAAAGAGGCATAGGAGGAGTTTTATATTCTCCTTCATCTTATTTTATGAAACATCCGCCAAGGCAGTACAGTGATGATGAAGCATATTTAATGACTGAAGAATTTATTTCAGGTAAGCGGGAATACTGATCACCTGACTGGTCATAAACCAAATTCCGAATAATATTAAGAATATACCACAGCAAACCAGGATATGCTGGTATGTTGTTTCGGACATCAACGACTTTCCCTGGCTTACAGTAGTAGAGACCAGTGTATACCAGCTTAGATCTGCTGCAAAATGACCTACCAGAAATATTATTGCTGCAATAAGACTGATTTCAAGTCCCATTAAAATTAATCCGGCCCCGATTGTCAACCACCAGAGCCAGAAATACGGATGAGAGATAGATGTGATGAATCCGGCTGCAAAGGGACTTTTAAATATGGTGTTACCACCTGTGAGAGATGCATGTTTTGCTTCTTTGATTGTTAATATTCCAAAGATGACCAGAACAACTCCACCTATGATCGATATCCATAGTATAGTCTCCTGGGTTTTAAATGAGGATAACCCGGATACTATAATTATAAATAAAGCGATCTCGATCACAGCATGTCCGAAAACTACTTTCGGACCACTGGTCCATCCCTGTTTAAAAGATGATTCAATAGTAGCAAACAGCATAGGCCCAGGTAACAGTGCACCTGTAAGACCTACGCTGAATCCTATGCCTAACATTTCTATAATTTCTAACATAATTTTATTGATTAATCATTGTTTATATTATCTGCCACAGAGAGCACTTAAGGATACTTTAGACGAAATCCTCTGTGATCTTAAGTGTTCTCTGTGGCTATCATTTTTGCCCTAGTATATCAAGTATTGATATACTCAAGAAAATCCGACCGGAGGGAGGATTTTGTTCTCTGATTTGAAGTGGATACCATTTTATTGTATATTAAGTTATACGTGATATATCTTCCATAAATATTTTAGGTTTTAACCTTAGAAGGCGATAGATTAATAATAATCATTGACTGTATATGGCAGCAACAAATTGTATAATTTACAATATTTATATTTTGGAGGAATAAAATGGCTATTTCAAGACACAGAGCAAAAACTAAACGCTATATCAAAGAGCTTATCCATAAATTCAGGTTTACTTATGAAGATGTCAGTCAAAATACAGGAATAGATGTAGAAAGGCTAAAGGCTATTAATAAGAGTGAGGAACCTACCCGCGAAGAAGTAAAGAAAATCGGTGATTTTACTGTAAATTTAACCATTGAACATACGAAAGAAGATGGAGAATAATTTGCATTATATTATCAGATAGATTATCATCTGGATCAAACCTACTAAGAAGCCCAGGACCCCGCCAATAATAGTAATATACCTTAATTCTCTTGAAGAAACACTCATCACGATATCTTCCATTTGATCCAGACTATAATCTTCTATATTTCTTACAATGATCTCCTTGAAATCGACATTTCTCTCTATTTCCTGAATAAATTCGTGGATAAGTTCATCTTTATTCTCATTTAATGACTTTTTTATTCTTGGTCGCATAAATGCATTTATAGTGAGGTTAATCTTCGAGAATAACTCTTTTTTTTCTTTATTGTTAGCCGAATCAAAATGAATGTCTACTATTTTATCAATAGCAGAGGAAAAGTCGATATCATATAGCACACCTGATAGGTCCTGCATTGAGATCAGTTCTTTCTCTACTGTTGCAGCTACACTTTCTGCTATATCATTTCGACGTTTAGGCAACAATCCCTGTATCTTGAACTGTCCGATACCGATAGGTCTGTGTGGCCGAAAAAGCATTCTAATAGCAATATCGTTTGTGAAATATCCGATAGCAGCTCCGACAATAGGGAATAAGTATGGAATAAAGTTCATAATTACAACAAATGCGGGGGAAGGGATTCGAACCCTTGAACTCCTGCGAGAATAGATCTTGAGTCTATCACCGTTGGCCTGGCTTGGTTACCCCCGCCCATGGGACTATATTAATTATGAATCAAATCTTCTATTGATTTCCAGTTTGTTTAATCACCTCTATCCTTTTGTAGTGAATAATAACAAAATCCTCCCTTCGGTCGGATTTTCTTGACCGACATTCCAGAGGAATGGAGGATTAGAAAATGTGAACGAAGTGAGCATCTTCGATATATCAAGTTATACTTGATACACTATAATAAAATGCTCTACTAAATATTGAGAGTTATTAACCCTCTAATACACAGTGGATGTATAAATAATATACTCACTTGGAATTGTATTCAGCAGCAAATACTTACAAGAAGCGGATATGGATGGGAACGGATACGTCAACATACTTGATGTACGTATGATCATGCAAGAAATGGGCATTTAGAAAGAAGCATAATGAAAAGCCGCCTGCTGTAAACAATGTTCCCGATATCGAGTTTACTTCATCCGGATATGAGAAGATCATGGCAGATGATGGTACATTTATTATTATCGCATAGACGAACAGCCGCCAAACGTGGTTCGGGCGGCCGTCTTGGATAGGAACGGATTTTATCGGGGTAAATGTGACTTATTAGTGGATACACAATTACTTTGATTTCACTTCACTTTTCTAAATACCAAAGTAACAACAGTACCTTTGGGTGTATTATCTTCAACATATACATATCCGCCATAGTATTGTATGACTTCCCTGACTACATACAATCCCAAACCTGTTTTCCCGGTTTTACCATATGCAAAATTCTTATCAAATATCTTTTCTTTTATTTCATCCGGGATTCCGATACCTTCATCAGCAATACTCACTCTACAGTACTTTTCATCTGTTTTTATCTTAATATCTATTCTATCGGTTTTTCCATGAATAATAGCATTACTTATTAGATTCTCCAGAATGGGATTAAAACATTCATTAGCCAGGACCCGGGATTGACCTTCTATGTTAAATGTGATTAATGGATAACCTTTAATAACATCTTCCAGAACGTCAGTTACAGAATATATTGTTAAGTCAGTATGGGAGGAAAAGAATAATTCAAGATCCCTCATTCTGTTTATTGTTTCAATACATGAATTAATGCGATTAAGTGCCATATCAATATTTTTTTCTTTCCGGTTTTCTTTGAAAAGTTCCAAAGCACCATTAATAACTGTCAGGTCATTAAAAATATCATGCCTTAAAATCTCATTTATAAAATTGAGATGTTCGTAGTATTCCTTTGATTTTTCTTCTGACTTATTTAAGTGTTTTTTTTTATCCATGTTCCTTCCACCGTTTTTTTTACTGTATATATTTTATAAAAAAATATATCTCAAGTAAATGCGAACGAAGTGAGCATTTTCTTGTATTGGAAAATACTTTCCTATACTCTGAGGTAATGCAAACGAAACCGACGTTTACTAGATGTATTTATTTAGCCTCACTTAGATACCATTGAAAAATCATTGGTCAGAATATAATAACCACCGGAAGTATGGAAAAGATTGGATTCTATGAATCTTTCTATCTGTGGTAAAATTATATAGCAAGATAAATAAACACATTTTATTTTTTTACGGAGTATATATCCATTAATATATTAATACGTAATTATTAGTATTACTATTTAGTATTATTGGTTTTAAGTTACTGCTGTAATTCATAGTAGTAAATATTTTTTTTATTTAGGCATTTGCATATCTATGTGTATCTATGTTAATCCAGCCCAATAATTATTATCCAAATCTTTCTTTATTTCTTCTAACTCTAATAAAAAACAGTTAATCTTAATATTAATGAGCAATTTATTTACTATGATTTCACATGAAAGCATTAGAGAAAATATTCGGGCGGACTGCACAGATGATAGTCCTTGAAAACCTTATCGAACATCAAAATGAGAGCACATATCTTTCAGGTATTGCAGAAGAAACAGGTCTATCCCATTCCAGTGTGGCAAGAGTGATCGACCCTCTTCTAAGAGAAGATATTGTTATTGAAAAACGTATGGGAAAACAGATACGTACTTTCAAGTTGAATATGGAACATGAAGTTACCAAACTTATTTTGAGTTTTCATACCAGGCTCTATGAACTGTTAATTTAACATATGATCTGATAAAAACCGGGTAGGTTCATAAAATGGATACCAAATTCGATGAGATACAGACACATCGTTATTCACGTCATATTATGCTACCTGAAGTAGGTAAAAAAGGACAGGATAAACTTCTTAGCTCAAAAGTGCTCTGTATAGGTTCAGGGGGTTTGGGTTCACCGGTGATCCAGTATTTAACTGCAGCCGGGGTAGGGACTATTGGTATTATCGATGATGATGTGGTTGATCTAAGTAACTTGCAGAGACAAGTAATACATGGAGGAAATATAGGTAGACCGAAGGTCGCATCCGCAGCCGCATTCGTAAAAAGACTGAATCCAGATGTCACAGTAATTCCCATGGAGATGAGACTGGACGATGGTAATGTAGGTGATATTATACCTGATTACGATATGGTAGTGGACTGTTCGGATAATTTTGCCACTCGATTTATGATAAATGATGCATGTGTACTGACAGGCATACCACTTTCCCATGGTAGTATCTTCAAGTATGAGGGCCAGGTTATTACAATCCTTCCCGGGAGTGGCCCATGTTATCGTTGTATTTTCGAGCAGCCGCCACCAAAGGAAATAGAACAATCAGCACGTAGGACCGGTGTATTTGGTGTGCTTCCTGGTGTCATTGGTGCTATCCAGGCCACTGAAGTAGTAAAATATCTTATCGGGATCGGTGAATTGCTGGTAGGCAGGATGCTCTATTACGATTCGCTTTATATGACCTTTGATGAAATAAGTATACAAAAGAATCCGAAATGTCCCGTTTGCGGGAAGGAGTCTTAAAATGGCAGGAAACACATTCGGAAAAGCATTCGCAATAACAACGTGGGGTGAAAGTCATGGTCCTGCAACAGGTGTTGTCATAGATGGCTGCCCTCCCGGACTTGAGCTTACAGAGGCTGATATCCAGCATGAGCTTGATAGGAGGCGTCCGGGCCAGAGTGACGTATCCACACCACGTAAAGAAGATGACAAAGTAAATATCCTATCCGGCATTTTCCAGGGTAAGACCACTGGTACGCCCATCTCATTAGTGATCTATAATAAGGATGCGGATTCCAGCAAATACGAAAGTATCAAAGATACTCCCCGTCCTGGTCATGCGGATTATACGTACTTCATGAAATATGGTATTCGTGATTACAAAGGGGGAGGACGTGCATCTGCCAGGGAGACTGCAGCACGTGTGGCAGGTGGTGCAGTAGCCAAAAAAGTATTAGCTGTGCATGGTATTGAAATACTGGCACATGTAGTGGAACTTGCCAATGTCAAAGCCTCACCTGTTACTATTGATGAGATCCGTACCAATGTGGAATCAAATCCTGTGCGGTGTGCAGACCTAAAAGCCGCAGAAGTTATGCTCAGTAAGACCAGGCAGGCAAGAGCAAATAACGACAGCATTGGCGGGATTGTTGAGATCATTGCTCTGGGAATGCCTCCCGGACTCGGTGAACCTGTATTTGATAAACTGGATGCTGATATTGCCAGGGCTCTAATGGGGATCGGAGCAGTTAAGGGTGTGGAGATCGGAGCAGGTTTTGCATGTGCAGGTTTAACAGGTAGCCAGATGAACGATCCATTTGAGATTAGAAATGGAAAAGTAGTATGTACTTCCAATAATGCCGGAGGTATTCTGGGTGGCATATCCAGTGGAGAGAATATCATCTGCAGGATCGCTGTTAAACCAACCCCATCTATTGCGAGACCCCAGAAGACAGTAGACCTGCTGAGTCTGTCTGATACTGAGATCGTTATTCAGGGTCGGCATGATCCTACAATTCCACCGAGGATCGTTCCCGTTGCCGAGGCAATGATGGCACTGGTACTTGCAGACCATTTGATCAGGACAGATCATTTATCTTAGTATATCAAGTATAAATTGATATACCGAAAATGTTCATTCCGTTCACATTTTCTAATCCTCCATTCCTCTGGAATGTCAGACGAAGATTCTGCGAATCTTCTAATCTTCTAATCTTCGCTCAATCAAGTGGGATATTGTAGGGTGGATAATAATAGCATCTTTATTTTTACATGGTTTTTTGACTTTAACAGGAAAGGCTCTTCCTTTTGATTTCATTTTAAAAGGTGTGATGGGGTCCTTATTGATTTGCTTTTTCATTATGTACCCCATGATACTCTATTGGGAATGGAAGAATAGATTGACAATATATCTTATGGAAGAAAAGTCCCCAAAATGGCGACCTATCGCCTTACCATACCAGCGATGAAGATGTATGGTTATGAACCTGACAGGAATCAGTTATGTCACTGGAAAGACTGGCAGCAACAATCGAAAGATAACTGCGAATGGATTTGGACCTTAAGTAACTTTTATGTACTTTCACCTAATAACATTAACAATAATGCACCAAAAAAAAATTGCAATCCTAATTCTATGCGTCATACTTATCACATCACTTGCAACATCTGGTTGCCTTCGGGATTTCGAAGAAAGTCGGCTTAGCATCGCAGAGATAGATATTTCATCGGAGCGGGTCACAAGTACCGAAGTTCTGCTGAATGTAACCACATATATCGAGAACCGGGGGGATGGTGGAAGTGGTGATATAAAACTCATCTTGAAAGCGTTTGATTCCGTATCAGGACTCCTTGTAGCTCAAACAACGACTCCTGCAGGAAGTATAAACAAAGAAATAACGATACCGGTATCGCAACTGATCAGTGTCGAAAGAGATGGCGGGTATCGAATAGATGTCGTTTTATTTGAGGACGAAGAGAGATTGCGTCAGGAATCAGTACGAATCTATGGCATTGGTGATCTTACCCCAAATATCTACGATATCGGTCTTAAGATCCAGGAAATGGACTTTCTGGTGAAGAATGTGACCGACTCAAGAGTGACAATCGGTGTGGATCTTTACCTCACAAATGAAGGCGACAGCACAAGCGAGAATTTGTCCATGCTGATCAAAGCCCGTGAGGTCGACGCCGGGCTCCTTGCTGACAAGCTCTGGATCACGACAGGCAACATCGAAAAAGATACAACGATCATCAGGAATTGTGAGATTTCCGTACCCAATAATTACAATTACATAGTCGAGGTTTTGATCTGGAAGAACGATACCATCGTTGAGCGCGCAGAGGGCGTGGTGCAGCTCAACCCGAAGCGTACGGTCCCTAAAGATGAAGAGATCGTGGAAAATGATATTGAGGTCGAGGACTTCATGACAGAACCAGAAGAGATGGATTATGAGGATGGACTAATGCCAGGGTTCACTTCAGCGATGACCTGTATTGCGATTATAATTGCGATTTTTATGCTTATCCGTATCAGGAGGGATTACTAATGACTGGAAACAATCTTGAAAGTACATTCAGAACAGGACTCTTATTTATTGTGATGTTTCTTATGCTGATCGCCACACTATACTTCTTTTTCTCGGTGCAGGATGTGATTGACACATGGTTTGAGCATGAGTACAGTCCGATCTTCAGTGCAATCTTCAGTTTTATAGTGATTGTGGTCTGCATCTACCTAACCAGGTTCTTCATCATATCTCGCAGATAAGAAACAATTAATATCATCCTTACTAATTACATCATTGTTTTAACTTTATGTACCAGGTGCTATAATGAATTCTAATGAAGATATTATTAAAATAATAAAAGATAGAGATGTCAGATTCATACGTCTCCAGTTTGTTGACATTCAGGGAATAGTCAAGAATGTCGCAATACCGATATCCCAGGTGCATAAAGCACTGGACCAGGGTATTTCCTTTGACGGGTCTTCTATAGAAGGTTTTGTTCGAATTGAAGAATCGGATATGATCCTTAAGCCCGATACCAATACATTCCAGTTACTTCCATGGACCCACAATAACGGATCAATAGGCAGAATGATATGTGATGTACAGCTTCAAGATGGTAAGATATTCGAAGGCGACCCGAGATACGTGCTCAAACGAGCTATGGAAGTGGCATCATCCATGGGATTTGAGATGAATACCGGACCTGAACTGGAGTTTTTCTTGTTTGAGAAAAAAGATGGGCATGCTACCACTATACCACACGATTCTGCCGGATATTTTGATTTTGGACCTGTTGATCTTGCAGAGAATATCAGAAGAGAGATCGTGATCGCCCTGGAAGGTATGGGATTTGAAATAGAAGCCTCACATCATGAAGTGGCATCAGGACAGCACGAGATTGATTTCAAATATGGCAATGCACTTACCACTGCCGATAATGTAGTAACTTTTAAGTATGTAACCAGGACTATTGCCAATAACATGGGACTTCATGCCACATTCATGCCTAAACCACTATTTGGTGAGAACGGTAATGGAATGCATATAAATATATCTCTATTCAAAGGGACCGAAAACGCATTCTATGACCCGGACAGTGAATATGGCATCAGTGAGATATTAAAATATTTCATTGGTGGAGTACTTAAACATATAAGAGCTATTACCCCAATTACCAATCCAACTGTTAATTCCTATAAAAGACTGGTACCAGGATATGAGGCTCCTGTATACATATCATGGTCAGGTGCCAACAGGAGTTCACTTATCAGGATCCCAATGGGTAGGGGATTAAGTACCAGAATGGAACTTAGAAGTCCTGACCCATCCTGCAACCCTTATCTATCCTTTGCTGTTATTCTTATGGCCGGTCTGGATGGTATAAAGAATAAGATCGATCCCGGACAACCCATCAAAGAAAATATATATGCAATGGATCCAAAAGAACGTGCCAGGCAAAAAATTGATTCATTACCGGGAACTCTAAAGGATGCACTGAACGAACTCGAACGTGATGACGTTATAATCAATGCCCTTGGTTCCCATGTATTTAATGATTTTGTAAAGCTGGAACGTGCCGAATGGGACGCCTATAGGATACACGTCCATGATTGGGAGATACAGCGTTATCTCAATATTATGTAGATATAAAATAATGGAGTATGAATATATCAATGATATCATCCAATACAGATCCCCAGGTACAGAGAAAACTAATGGAGATCATGAGGATCATTAAGGAAAGTGATGGAGCTGTTGGTGCACGTATCATTGCTGATAGGATGAAAGAGAGAGGATACCAGATAGGGGAGAGGGGTGTAAGGTATCATCTGAGGATCCTGGATGAGCGTGGTCTTACAGTAAGGGAAGGCTATTCAGGTAGGACTATTACTAAAAAAGGACTCCAGGAGCTTGAGGACGGCCTGATCGGATATAGAGTCGGGTTTGTTAGTACTACTATTGATGAGTTGATCTACAATACTAACCTTGATGTAGATACAGGCAATGGCAACGTGATCGTAAATACTGCAATTATTGATAAGGACGATTTTGACGATGTTATGGAGATCATTTCAGCTATGAGCTATAAACCTTATTCAATGAGCCCGTATGTCAGGATACTGGAAGAAAATGATCCTGAGTTCAGGGTTCCTGAAGGAAAGGTGGGTATTGCAACAGTTTGCAGTATCACGATCGATGGTATATTAGTAAGAAACGGAATACCGGTAAGTCCGAGATATGGCGGACTTATTAAGATGATGAAAGGGGCACCTACTGCATTTTCGGATCTGGTATTATACAGCGGTACCACAATAGACCCAATGAGGATCTTCATAGACAGGAAAATGACATCTATTCTTGATACTTATGAGACAGGGAATGGTAAACTACTGGCAAATATCAGGGAGATCCCTGCTTCAGCTTATGACCAAGCAGTGGAAGTACTTAATAAGGCCATGGAAATCGATATAGATTGCCTGATCAAGATCAGTGAGCCAGGCACTCCTGTACTTAAGGCACCAGTCACTCCTGGAAAAATAGGGCTTCCGGTATATGCGGGCATAAATAGTATGGCAGCCGTGGAAGAGAGTGGTATAGATATAACGATACAACCGATATCCACTATTACTGATTATAAAAAAATGACTAGATTATAGTAATTTAGGTACCTACTTTACATATCCGTATCCTTTTTCTTTAACCGCTCCACAAGCATCTCAACCTGAGTTACAGCAGTACCGATATACTGCCTTGGGTCCATAATATGTTCAATATCTTCCATATCCAGATATTTGGTTACTTCCGGTCTTGAAATAAGTATGTCTTTCATGTGCCTACCTGTCTCACGAGCTTCCATGGCACTTGTCCTTACAATTTCATGAGCTTGTTGTCTACCAACATTCTTTTTGGCCAGTTCGATCATCACAGCCTCTCCCATATTGAGACCTCGCATCAGGTTCAGGTTCTGTTTGATGTTTTCAGGAAAAAACCTAAGATTGGTGATAATCTTCTCGATCAGCTTAAGGATATGATCAGTCAGCACACAGGTTTCAGGGAAAATAATACGCTCACAGGAGCTGTTTGTCAGATCACGCTCATCCCATAGGGTATTATTAAGGAGTTCAGGTTCTACCATAGATCTCACGATGCGTGCAAGTCCGCACACTTGCTCGCTCTTAATAGGATTGCGTTTGTGGGGCATAGTTGAGGAACCTACCTGTTTAGTACCAAAACTCTCTTCTATCTCTGCGATCTCACTACGCGCAAGATTGCGAAATTCCACACATATCTTATCAAGAGTAGTGGCAGTATTAGCCATCCACATCACAAACTCAGCATGTCTATCCCGCTGTATGATCTGGTTGGAGACCTCTACACTTCCAATATCCAGGTATTTCATTGTCCACTGCTGGATCTCGATCCCTTTATCACCAAAGGCTGCTTGTGTGCCCACAGCACCCGTCATCTGCCCGACCACTGCTCTGGGTGTTAGTTCGCCCAGGCGCGTAAGGTGTCTATCCATCTCGCTTGCCCAGATCGCAAATCTCAAACCATACGTAGTAGGGACACCTATCTGGCCATGTGTCCTGCCAACACAGACCGTATTTTTATGTTCATCTGCCTTTGTGATAAGGGCATCCCGGACACTTGTGGTCTTCTTGCGTAAAAGACCAATGCTTTCTTTTATCTGGAGTGCAAGTTGTGTGTCCAGTATATCATTTGATGTGGCACCGAAATGAACCCATTTCCCTTCATCCTGGCACTGCTCTGACAGGGCCAGTACCACAGCCATCATGTCATGCTGGATCTCATCTTCGATCTCGGTAACTCTTTTAAGTTCGACACTGTCGGATGCTACTTCGATTATCCCGGCAGCTTCTTTTGGGATCATGCCAACCTTTGCTTGCGCCTTTGCCAGGGCTACCTCTACCATTAGCATTTTTCTCAGCTTTGACTCTTCACTCCATACTTGCTTCATTTCAGGAGTACCATAACGATATTCAATTGGGTGGATTGCCATTATTCATTCACCTGCGACTTGATAATGGTGTTAATTAACATAAGGGTTCGTTTTCAATGGTTAAGTTTATAAACCAGTACTACATATATGAGCATTATAATAATAATGAGGAAATGGAACAATCTTTCATTTATCCTAATCTATGAAAAATACAAAAAAATAAAAAAATGTAGTGATATTATGATAGCATTAAAAACGTCATTAATTTTCGTTCTAACCATACTGGTTCTAGCACAATTAGCCGCAGGAAGTGAAATGCCTGAAGTTACTGAGATACACCAGTTGACCAGTGATCTGTCCAGTGAAAATGATGCAACCTGGAGTCCGGATGATAGCAAGATCGTTTATATTACTGAAGATTCATCACACACCAGTCTTCAGATCATGGATACAAACGGCATGAATACTAAAGAAAGCTTTTATAAAAGCTGGCTGCTTCAGCCTGATTGGGGTCCAGGCGGGATCCTGTATATTGCGGAAAATAATGATCCGCGAAATCCTTATTCAAACATTTATATTATCAATAATGCACTTACAGACGCAAGTCAAGTAACGCAGCAGATCAATGCAAGAAATCCAACATGGAATAATGATGGTACCAAAATTCTATTTCTAAGATGGGTAAATTATAACTATGAAATTTGGACTATTGATCCTGATGGTTCTAATGCAGTTTCACTTACTGATTTCGGGATATCAATCGAGTCACCTTCATGGAGCTCTGATAGCACAAAGATCGCTTATTCAGCAGATGAAAATATATGGGTAATGAATGCGGATGGCACGAACTGGGCCCAGCTTACAGATGATGAATTTAGACAGACCGATCCTACATGGAGTCAGGACGGTGAATGGATTGCATTCATATCGAATGAAAATGGATATAATGATATCTGGGTAATGCGGTCTGACGGAAATGAAAAAGCAGTACTTATAAGTGAATCCAGGAACTTTGCCCATCCGGATTGGAGTCATGATGGTTCCAAATTATTGTATACTTCTTACGAAAATGGAAATGGTGATATCTGGGCAGCAGATACAATTTTCCCGATAACACCTGCACCGACCTTAGAGCCTGCCCCTACACAGGCAGTAATGGTAGAAGAGGAAAAAACTAATATTCTAAGATTGGTTATTTTCGGAGTAGTTGCATTACTAATAATGGTCTTAGGACTGCTATTTGTCTTTAGATTTAAAGGATTATTAAAAAGACCTCAAAAAAAATCAATCGGTCATTATCCGTGAGAGACTACTTCTCGCATGATCAATATCATGAGATGATAACTCAATAACCCCTTCACTGGTAGTGATGGTCAATCCATCACCACCAGTCTTACCAATTACACTGCAAGTTACATCAGACAACATATCCATAACCTTTCCCGGTTCATGTGTTGTTATAACCATTCTACCGCATGATTCGCAAAAGAGAGCATCATCAATCCTGAGTTGTGATCCTCTCAAGTCTATGTCCGCTCCGACTGATCCTACCATTTCACATAAAGTAACAGCCAGGCCGCCCAATGATACATCATGGGCGCAAGTAACAAAACCTGATCCGATAACAGATATTATTGTATCGATAATAGTGTCTATATTTCCGGGCACTGATGGAGGATCACCGGATTCGTTAAGTTCCAGCAGTGAATAATATTCACTACTTCCCAATTCCTCTTTTGTATCACCTATTAATATCACTGTTTCATCGTGGGACTGAAAAATAGAGGCGGGGACGTGATTGAGGTCCTCAACCCATCCTACCATTCCTATACTGGGTGTTGGCGCTATAGCTGTTGCAAACTCATCACTCTCGTTATAGAATGACACATTACCACCTACTACCGGAATGTTCAATGTTCTGGCTGCATCACCAAGACCCAGGGATGCCTGTTTAAACTCATAGTATATATCCGGTTTTTCGGGATTACCGAAATTAAGGCAATCAACCAGTGCAATAGACTTAGCTCCTACTGATGCTAAGTTCATAGCATTTTCAATTACTGTACATGCTCCACCGGTATATGGGTCTGTTTTTACATGCAGGGGATTGCAACCACAGGAAAAGGCAAGCCCTTCTTTGTCATCTATAATCCGTATTACACCGGCATCACCACCCGGTTTGATTATAGTGCGTACTTGCACCTCATGATCATACTGACGGTATATCCATTCCCTGGATGCAATGTTTGGTGAGCTGAGTAATTTAAGGATCATATCTTTAAGATCATCAGGTACCACGGGTTTTTCCTTCCTTCTTTTTATGAGGGCAGGTTGGGACTCTCTTTCAAATGTGGGAGCACCCTCACATAAGAATAATATAGGGATATCTGCGACCACTTCTCCTTTATATTCCAGTAAATATTGGGTCTTTGCTGTAAGTTCGCCGATATCATTAGCCTTGAGGTCATACTTATCAGCCACGGCCAGTACTGCATCAACATCAACAGGTCTTACTTCCAGTACCATGCGTTCCTGTGACTCGGAGATCATGATCTCAAAAGGAGTTAAGGTCTCATCCCTCAGGTGGATATTATCAAGGATGATATGCGCACCCAGTCCTCCTTTTGCTGCCATCTCACTACTGGCACCGGCCAGTCCGGCAGCACCCAGATCGCGGCATGCCGCTACCAGTCCTTTATCTATAACTTCAAGTGTTGCTTCCATAACCAGTTTCTCTGTGAACGGGTCACCTATCTGTACGCTGCCCCGGTCATCTGCTTCAGACTCTTCACTTAAGTCCCTGGATGCAAAGGAGGCTCCGCCCAGTCCGTCCCTGCCTGTTGAAGAACCCATGAGTATCAATCTATTGCCTGCATGTTGTGCTGTTGCTGTTACAATGTTGTCCTCTCTGGCAAGGCCTACACACACTACATTGACAAGTGGGTTTCCGCTGAAACTCTCATGGAAATATGCTTCACCTCTAACCACAGGTACACCAATACAATTGCCGTATCCGGCAATTCCCATGATCACGTGTTCAAAAAGATATCTATTCTTTTCATTATCCAGCGGCCCGAAATATAACGGGTCCATAAGAGCGATCGGACGTGCGCCCATAGAGATGACATCACGTACTATCCCACCGATACCTGTTGCAGCACCATTATAAGGATCAACATACGAAGGGTGGTTGTGACTCTCCATTCCTATGGCCAGTACCCAGCCGTCTTTAAGACGCACAATAGCAGCATCATCACCGGGCCCGATGATGACCCTTTCTCCGGTAGAGGTAAATGTTTTCAGGATGGGTGCGCTGGAACGGTAGGAGCAGTGTTCACTCCAGAGGTTTATAAAGCAACCTTCTTCTACTGGTGTGGGTTTTCTGCCTAATTTTTTAGTGATCTTTTTTAAATCGTCTTCAGGTAGCATGATTCATCTTCCTATTTTGCAGGTATATATGGTTTTATAGATGATATTATTCTATACATAACTTTTGAAGTGGATATGTAAACGCTCACTTCGTTCGCGTTTACATATCCACTTCAAATCAGAGGGTAAAAATGATAGCCACAATGAACACAGAGTTTTTCCTCTAAAGTGTCATTCCTCTATTTTTAGAAGTTGATACAGATTTTTTTTTAAAAAATATAGAAACGTAGAGAATGGAGGAGTTTATTCTCTACGTTTTTAGTTCTTGTTGGCAGACAAATTTTTTTTTTTAGTTTGATAGATAATTGGTTATTTACCTGGTTTAGTATTTTTTAACTGAAGCTTCGAAGAAGCTGAAGATTAGAAAATGTGAACAGAGTGAACATTTTCGATATATCAAGGTATACTTGATATTAATATGACAAACCAATTATATCCGCGGAACATCCTTATGATCGATGATGGTAATAAACTTTTCTATTATCGTAATACTATGTATGATGTTTTTCCTGCGTGATGGGTTTACTAAATTTTTTTTCCAGTTTAAAAGATGAGAAGATATTTATAGTAAGTAATATAAAATAAATTGGGGATGTCTTGACTTTAAACAAAGAAATCAAATATTAATAAAATAGGAATTTTATAATTTGGGGGCAGTATTATGAATACATATAATAAGTACAATATGCTAGCATATTTATTTTTAGCAGTAATCATCATCATATTGATAATTCCTGCATGTACGGCAACTTCGATACAGAAATTCAGTATTGATTCAAAGACCTACTCTATGGGTGATACGATAAGTGTTTCAGGAGAAATACTTGATGGAAATGCTTCAGGCCATGTTGAAATTATAATATCAAATGACTCTGCGTGGGAAAATACTACTACTGTAAAGGCAAATAATAGTATTTTTTCAGCAACTATAATTGCACCTGCTGAATCAGGAAATTATATGATCAAAGCGCAAGATGTTATAAGTGGAACTATTTCACCATATCTGAATTTTACTGTACTTGGAATAAATGATCCTAAGAAAATAAAAATACTGTTTACCCAGGGGCAGGTTCTGACTGTTAGCCTATCAACCAATCATAATATTCAGGGTCCGCTTAATGTTAGTAAGACTGGCGGAAATATTGAATTCGATGATACTGATTACTATTTCCTGGTCTCTGATGATGATACTGTTTATATGGATGACGATGACGATATGAACTTAAGTTCCGACGGTTCAGGTGTTAGTACTATTGGTAATCTGGTTGAAGGCTCGAAGGTTAAACTTAATGCTACCATGTATACACTTATTTATGTTGATAATGCTACTGAAATAGTACTTGCTCGTCCTATTGCACCGGTTTTTCAGAGTGGTGGAGATAAGAACATCACGCTGCTTGCACTAAATGCTTCTGACTATCGCTTAAGTAATATAGAACTAACTCTTGATCATGTCAATGACAATGGGACACTGTTAGAAACAACTACGGTAACCACTGACAAGTATGGTGTAGTTACCACAAATATTACCATACAAAGTAAATCAGGACTGTATCACTTTATTGCAGGTGATGTAGGACACATTTCGTATTCTGTTAATACATATTCAATGTATGGGGATATATTGTCTCCCGAGTATAAACCACAACATCAATTTGCACGTGGCGATAATGGTATCTTCGTAGTATATCTGAAAAGGTCAACCGGTATGGTTATCAATGGATCTTACGCGACCGTTACTGCAAATATCAAAGGTCCCAAAGGATATAACAATTCAAACACACTTTCATTTAATAGTGATATGGGTTTCTACAATTCTTCTTTCACGATACCTGATAATGCCCCGCAAGGAGATTATAAAGTAGAATATATAGCAACTATTGGTTCTTCGAAACAGAAGTCATACATCGGTTACCAGGTAAGAGGATATGATATATTCTTGTTCCCGGTAAGTCCGCAAAAGCATGACCTTGAAGGTTTTGCACCTGATGAGACTGGTTATATCTTTGTGGGCGGTTTTGATATGAGCACAGGTACAGAAGCTGATATCAACGGCCTTACCGACAACAGCAACAAGAGTAAATTTTCATTAACAATACTGGACTCATCGGGAGTTGATGTTACACGCCAGTGGGATGTAATAGATCTTACCACATTCTTTGAAGATAATTTGGTAGATCCATGGATGCGAACCGAACTCAACAACACCGCACAAAATGCCAGTATAATTACTTTCAAAACGCCACCCTCAACCGGGATATTTAATGTTAAAGTAACTGTTGACCTGGACGGGACAGTAGAAGAAGAATTCACAGGTATTGGAGTTCAAAATATTTTCGTTCATGGGCAGCCTTCAACATCAGATGGTAATTTTGCACCAATGGTATCACGAAATGCTAACGTAACACTAAAGATAATGGCATTTGACCCCAAGAACATGGAGGTCATACCTTCTGCTAACATAACCGATGCAGGTTTAATCGAAGTATATAGTGAAAGCGAAGGAGCACTTGTCACTGAATATATGGAAAATCCTCATCTTGTTGATATACAAAGCTCCAGAGGTCTCAGGTTCTATGTAAATGACAGTAGTCTGGGTTTCCATCATGTGAAATTCTGGATCAATGCAACTCTAAAAGACGGAACAAGTACACAGGCTGTCGGTCATGGATTCTTTGATACGAAACTATATTTCATATGGGCATGCCCGGCAACTGAGGGTGGTATGTTCAAGACTTTCACCTCAACTTCAGATATAAAAATTGAAGTTACAGTTGAAGATTCGAGCCACAGTCCTGTGGAAGATAAACTGGTAACCGCTGCTGAAATTCGTTATGGTGAGACATGGGAAAAGATCAGTTTTGATACCACAGGTTCCAATGTCAGCGGAACAACTGATAAAAATGGGACTGTAATATTAACTATTAATGCCACGAATCCGTTAAAATCCGGATGGTATGATGTTTCCATAAAGGTCAACGGAAATGATCCTGTGACAAATGATGTCATTTATGATTACGGACACGGGTGGTTTGAAGTTAGAAGTTTCATGTTTGATATATATCCTGAAATGTGGAATATACAAGCAGGTGAAGATATATCATTTATTGCCAAAATAGCAGACCCATCCAATATGTCTTTAAATATGATATCTAATATTACACTTGATAAGATATACTATATGGGAAGCTGGGAAAATCCGCAGCCACCAACGTTTATTGGTGGATCACATACAATTGATCCAATTCAAATTGAAACTAACGCAACTACATCAGAAACCATAGAATATACCGATGGAGCAGTTACAAAATCAGGTATGTATGAATTTGTGTTCGAGGCAGAATCAGGTGGTAATATTGAGACACGCAGGGCATGGGTTGAGTCGAATCCATTTGTTGCCTGGGCTTATGCAAAGGACTGGAATAACCGTTTTGGCGTTGGTGAGAGTATGAGTATAATCGTGGAAGCCAGTGATAGCTGGATGGGCGGAAATAAGCATAATATTACTAGCGCCACAAATGTTACTATGGTTATGAAAGAAGGGATGTTCGGAGGGACACCTTACAAGACCAGCTCAGACCTGAACATCAGTTCAGTAGTAGAACCAGATGGTAATAATTGTAAAAGAGTCAATTTGACAATTGATCTGACAGGATGGGATGAGGGAAGTTATTTCATGACGATCAATGTTGTAGACGAAGATGGAGATGAAGTATTTACTCATTTCTGGTTCCAGGTAGAAATTGCAAGTGTTGGACTTCCTGAGTTCTACTGGATAGGTGTTGATTTAGACAGGATGCAAACTACAAAAACCTCCATATTTGTTAACGATACGACATCCAAAGTAGAAGAATGGGAAAAGGATATAGATGGTAGATATCCGGGCCTAAACTATTCAGTTGCAACTAATTCATATGTTGGAAAGGTTGCAAAATGGGAAATAGAATTACTGACTGAATGGGAAATGGAGGAAGATCGGACACCATTCTGGATCTTGGTGAACCTTACTTCACCCCGCAACATATATATAAACTATAACAATTGTAATTTTTCAGATACTAAAAATACTACCAATCTTGATATAGGGGAAACATTCAATGAGAAAAATAACACTAATGTTACTATCAGACAGTGGAATGTCACATCCATAGGCTCGGATGGTAGTATTGAGTTCACAGGTAAAGACTGTCTGAGTTCGGGATACAACATCGATACATCGCTCAGTAAATCAGGGGAATTCATTATATCTGACTGGATGCAGGATTGTGACTGGTTAAATATTGATCTGGATGGAAATGGTGATTACTGGGCGAACTGGGATTCAAGAGAGAATATATATTATCTTATCCTTGCAGATAATGAAACCGCAGGAATTTATGATACAGTACTTGTTGCAAACACTTCAAACTTTTCCAATGCTATTGATGCCAGCGCAGGTGATCCGGTAGAATTTGGCGGAGCACCTATTTATCTGATAAATATGATGTACCAGAACAATAAATATGAACTAAAGTTCACCAGCTATAAAATGGGCTGGAGCGGTGAATGGCTTGGAACGTTCCAGAACGGAAAGAACGTTACCATTCCATTCCTTATCCAAAAGCCAGGTGCGACTGATGCTAAGACAGGAGGTATAGCCAATGCAAATGTAACAATTGATAAATTAACATGGTTTACACCGGGCTTTAATGATATAAATATCGACCAAGAATCCAAGACTAACGAATACGGACTGGCCATGCTTACTATCAACACATCAGAAAAAAACATACCAAACGGACAGTACTTGCTTCATTATAATATTGAGCTTCCTGGCCCATATTATACAAACATATCTCCTTATGAGATGTGGAACCTTCCCGGACTGGAGCTTCGGTCTTTTGTAGTGGAAGCGTCAATCGGGACAGTAGGGGATGTCAATGTTACAAAAGTATCGGACGGAAACGGTCTAAGTGTAAATTACGGTATAGAAACTGAGGCTATGGGTGCAGTAATGCTACATGGAACCGGAAAAGATGATGTCCTGAGAATCGGATGGCCATTTGATATGCAGGACAGCTGGTACTTTAATACAACCAACTCCAGTTACCATAATGACTCAACCGGGATCAGTAATTTTGTGACAAATGACAGTATTAATCTCACGATGGGTGATCAGGTTGTCAGTTATAACTTTACGGATTATTATCCGGAAGGGAATAATGTGACTATTAACTCAGGAGATACTGAGCTTTGCTGGGGATTCTGGAATATCACTTTAAACAGTGCTACCCATGGTAGTACAGCTAATATGGAAATCGATTATCTTTTAGGTGATGACTGGTATCAATCTGGTTCCAGAAATTATAGTCTTAATGAATGGATAGGCTGGGGACCAGGTGAGTTCCACGTGAATGTTTCTAATGTAACCTCGCAAAATGTTACACTGACGCTGTATAGCGCCAAAGCCCTGTATAAGATCAGTGATCTGGAAGTCCTGCTGGATGATGATCCGGACAACGGAGAACTTGAATCAGGACGTGTTTCTGTGGTTTCTTATATGGGCTATACAGTATATGGGTACAATGACGCTGAAAAATCCGAACTGGAAAAGTATGACCAGTGGTGCAACACATTTGACAGGGTCCTGGTTGCGAATTCAACTTTCAATGAAAGTTATAGGATCGGTGTACAGATACCTGAACTTGATAATGAATATGTAGCAGTCGCTTCTCCATGGGGTGGTAAGATAATCTTTGCAAATGCTTCTCTAACACATGGAATATATCCGTTTTCGGATTGGGCTCCTGACGGAGATTCATATTATGTAGGGAACTTTACAGAAGCCGATGTTAATACAGACTTAAATGATGATGGGAATGTGAATGTTACCCAACCCTATTATATGGTACTGGAGGATAATTGTGCAGATGGTAAGTTCTCTGTAAATTCAGGAAGATATGATGATGACAATGATCTTACAGATAGATGGGGTGACAATGAACCTATTGACATGTACGGTGAAGAAGGTGGTACGTTAAATAAGTTTGGAGAGAAATTTGATGAAAGATGGGTTGAAATCGGCACTCTCTGGGGATGGCCTATATCATTCCCGGTTATGAAAGAAACTGTCAATAATGTTTCAACATTGATAACTATTGCAAATAAAGAATGGGAACCATTCAATGTATCCGAGAACGTATCAATATTCTTAACTGCCAGGACATTCACTAATGAACAGGTAAACGGAACTATTTCAGTTGATAAATTGATGGTAATGTGGACTGATTCAATGGATGATTTCGACGAAGGTTTCGACGAAGGTTTTGACGAAGGTTTTGACGAAGGTTTTGACGATGGCTTTGACGATGACTTTGACGAAGGTTTTGACAAAGGTTTTGACATGGATATGATGGAACCGACAATCGTAAACCTTGACAGCGCTGGTACGATGACAAATGGAATTGGTACATTGATAATTAATAATTCAGAACTTATTAATAAAGTAGGTGAATTTAGCTTTGGTGACTTTGTTGTACTGATAAATCTCACAGATTCATCAACTCAAAAGTCAGAAATTGTAGAAAGGCATTTCATGATGGAGAACATGAGTATGATGTATCACGAAGAGGGAGGTGTACATAAATGAGACTAATATCATTAATATTGATTATTCTAGTATTAGCATTGAATATCCAAACAGTAAGTGCAGTTTCATCTTTACAAATCAATACTATTGGTGATGTCAATACAGTAGTAAAGGATGAATCATTTTCAGTTTCGACATCTATCACTGCTGAAGGGATAACCACATCTAAAACAGTAACCGTCACATTGATACCAGGTGACGGTGTAGGTGTCAGTATCGAAAATAGCGCTCAACAAATCACTTTTAGTTCAAATACAACTGAGAAGGTCGAATGGTCATTGACTGCAAATACACCTGGTACCTACAGCAATCCCTTTACAATCACCGCTACCGGAACAGATAATCCGGCAACACCTAAGACAACATCAAATCCTCTCACAATTAAAGATAGACCGGTTATTGATGTGGCTGTGATTAAAGACAAGAGCTCGGTCAGTGCCGGAGGTACTGTCAGATTAGACTATACTGTTACAAACCTCGGAGAAATAACTGCTGCTGATGCCACTGATGTGACTGCAGCAATAACCCTTCCTACCGGTTGGAGTCTTTCCACAGGCAGCTTATCATATTCATTGGGTACCATAGCAAGTGGAGGAGCAAGTAGTTCCGGTTATTGGGTAGTAAAAGCTGATTCTCCGGTTGAGTCTAATACATTTACAGTAGAAATTACATCATCTATCCCTGGAGGAACTGTAACTGAAGATGTGTCAGTCACCAGATCAGAATCAAGTGTAAGCAGTAGTAGCAGTAGTAGTAGCAGCAGCAGTAACCGTGGTGTTGGTACCACTTCTTCCGGTGAAAATAATAATAATATCCACATATCAGAGACCAAAAGACAGTATATATCCAAAGATTCCAAAATAACTTATAATTTCGAATCCGAGGGTAATAGTGTCCAATCCATCACATTTACAGGTCTAACAAATGCCGGATCGATCGCTGCAGAAGTGGAAGTGCTTAAAGATATCTCCACAATAGTTGACAAACCTCCGGCAGGTGTGATATATAAAAATATTAATATTAATGTTGGAAACAGCAACTGGGCATCATCTGAAAATATTGCCGGTGCAAAAGTTTTCTTTACAATAGAGAGATCATGGATCGATACCAACAATATCAATATAGCTACGATCGCATTAAATAGATACAGTGATGGAAACTGGGATTCATTAAAGACAACAAAGATCGGTCATGATGCAGACTTTTTAAAATTCGAGGGCGAAACACCAGGTTTCTCTCCATTTTCTATTACAGCCGAGAAAATATCATCAACATCAGATGACGAATACGGAACAGGTCTGGGTGCGGAATCCACGATATCAGGTGAAGCAACTGATGCGATACCTGACAAGACATCCGATGAAGGCGGATTACCTGGTTTTAGCATAATTGCAGCAATCTTCGGCTTGATAATAGCAGTCCGACAAATAGATAAAAGAAAAAAATGAGGATATAATGTCCTCATTTTTTAAATGTATATGAAAGTATAAACATACTTATTTTCCAGGTTAACACTAACGATATAAGTATTTTCTTAAAAGCATAGGTTTATAGTGACCTATGTTTATTATTTTTTATAGTATATCAAGTATAACTTGATATATCGAAAATGTTCACTTCGTTCACATTTTCTAATCCTCCATTCCTCTGGAATGTCAGACGAAGATTCTGCGAATCTTCTAATCTTCGGCTCTTTTACGAGCCTCAGTCAAGAAAATCCGAATGAAGTGAGGATTTTGTTCTTATATAATACGAGATCGTCGCATTACTGAAAAAAAACGGATTTTCACTAATTAATGCTAATTCAACATGAATTACAACGGACCCGGTTATATATTGCAATAACTGCAAGAAACAGCGAACAGTTACTATAAAAGACAGGAATGATACATATGTTGGGTGGATATATCGGAACAATATTAGAAGTAGATCTTACCAGAGGTAGACTAACAGATATTCAGTTAGATGAAAATATAGCAGAGATGTTCATAGGCGGAAAGGGTCTTGCCCTGAAGATGATATATGACAGGTTTAAACCTGATATTGACCCGCTTGGGCCGGATAATACTATTGTCTTTGCTACCGGTCCTGCTACAGGTACAACTTATCCTACAAGTGGCAGGTATCATGTTATTACTATGCGCTCCCCGCTTACCAGTCTGCTTGGAAGTGCCAATTCAGGTGGAAAATGGGGTCCTTATCTTAAATTTGCAGGATATGATGCAGTAATTATCAGCGGTGCTTCTGACACTCCGGTATATCTAGGTATAATTGACGGTAAAGCAGAGCTTATGGATGCATCCGGTATTTGGGGTATGAATACCTTTTCCACCACAGATACTATACTTAAAATGCTCGACCAGCCAAAGGCTTCAGTAGCATGTATAGGCCCGGCAGGAGAGAATAAGGTCCCGATGGCCTGTATCATTAATGATAATTTCCGTGCTGCAGGACGGTGTGGTGCCGGAGCTGTCATGGGCAGTAAGAATCTCAAAGCTATAGCAGTCTATGGTACGGGAAAAGTACCTATTGCCAGACCGGATGCACTTAAACAGGATGTTAGAACAGCCCTTGGCAAAATTAAAGAGAATGGGGTCACCAGTGAGGGACTTCCTATTTACGGCACTGCCGTACTTGTTAATACCATCAACGATCATGGCGGATATCCTACACGGAATTTCCAGGATGGATATTTTCCTGAGGCTGACAGGCAAAATGGTCCGACTCTATCAGATACCTATCTTATTGGAAAAAAGGCATGTTGGGGATGTCCGATCGGATGTGGAAGAGTCAGTAAAGTATCAGACGGAGCCTTTAGTGTAAGTAAAAGTGAGGGACCTGAGTATGAAACCATCTTTGCATTTGGGTCTGATTGTGGTATTGCTGATCTTGAACCAATTATAAAAGCCAACTATTTGTGCAATGAACTAGGGCTTGATACTATTAGTATGGGTACAACTATTGCATGTGCTATGGAACTTGTAGAAAAAGGTAACATTCCGTCCTCTGTCCTATCTGGCCTTGATCTTGCATTTGGAAATGCGGAGGCAATGGTAGAAGCTGTATGGAGGACTGCATACCGTGCAGGTTTCGGTGCAGAGCTTGCACACGGCTCAAGAAAAATGGCAATAAAATTCCAACAACCTGATCTATCTATGAGTGTCAAGGGACTAGAACTTCCGGCTTATGACCCGCGCGCCATACAGGGGATCGGACTAAACTTTGCAACAGCTAATAGAGGTGGGTGTCATGTCAGCGGTTATATGATAGCTCCTGAGATAACCGGACTGCCTGAAAAACTTGATCCGTATACTACCAGTAATAAAGCACAGTGGACCATAACTTTCCAGGATTTTACTTCAGTGGTAAATTCATCAGTGGTATGTCTGTTCAATACATTTGCACTTGGGTTACCAGACTATACGAGCATGTTATCCAGTATCACCGGCTGGGATAAAGATGAAAGTGATGTGTTAACAATAGGTGAAAGGGTGACTAATTTAGAGAGGCTTATAAACAATAGGTATGGAGTTGATGAAAAAGATGATACACTACCGAAAAGGTTACTTAAAGAGCCGATTTCAAGTGGAGCATCAAAAGGAAAAGTATCACATCTATCTGAAATGCTTCCTGAATATTATACTCTACGTGGCTGGGAGAACGGCAAACCTACTAATAGTAAACTCAAGGAACTTGGACTGTTGTAGTCCTGGTTCCGGTATTTAATTTTTTTTTCATGTTTCTTTGTGAGATGTATATATAAACAAGATCCCGATTATTATTGCGATAGGAAGTGCAATAGATGAGAATTCAGGGATATGTTTTGAATCATCAACTTTGGGACTATTAATTATCTTTTCTTCCAACGAAGTATTTTTTTTTTCTAGTTCTTCAGAGTCGATATTATCATACCCGGATACAATTGCATCTACAATCCCTGCTAAACAAAAAATTATTATAAATATACTTACAGCTCCAAATATTTTTCGAATGATCCTGCTTTCCTCCTGGAAATGCTAATTAAATTAATTGTTTTTAATATAAATTAAAACTATATAAATATGTCGATAAAGCTTGTGGTTATCCTTATACTCATTGTCATATATTTTTTAATAGTATATCATGTATAACTTGATGTAGAACAAAATACTCGTTAACGCTCGGATTTTCTTGAGTATATAATACTATGGGTCATATAAGACGGATATATAATACTTGGGACAAAATTCACTTGAACTCGCAAACCACGATCACCTCTTTTGAGACAGTCACATCTCCAGGATGGATTTGCGGACCTGCACCAGTGGCTGTCGGCTTGCATCTCCATCATCAATCCTTCATCATATGCTTATCCATCTTGTTTGGCTATTCATTTTTCACACTTCTTTTATTATTTGTTGAACTGCAAATTTATACAGTTTCGATTCAACATGTGATGACAAGTCTATTAACTTTTGCTTTAACTACGAACTGATTTGCAGTTATCAAATGATAAATCTACAAATTTTACCTTATATACCTGGAATAAATAATCAAGTTATTCAGACCAAATGCAAATCTGACAATTTTTCTCAAGACCGATTATATACTTTAATAACTGACTATAAAATATTTAAATCTATCTATAATCTACAGAGTGTAAATATTTATAATCACAACTTTGTCCTGATTAGATAAAATTTAAATATGCTGCATTTCATGTAATAGAATCTACCTATACCGCAATAATTAAAAAACATAAAATATAATATTGTATTGCAGAAAAAATTAAAAAAAAGATATACACAAGGAGAAATGTGAAATATTGTCAGTTCTTGATCCATTTATTCAATTAATATCATCTCAACCATTATTAATGATTGAAATAGTTAGCGTTTTCTTTCTTCCTTTTATCGGATCAATTTTATTTATACCCTATCTTATCAGGAAACTTATTGAAAAAAATTTGGTGGTTCCGGATGTCTATAAAAAAGGTGGAGTAAAAGTACCTACCGGTGGTGGGATTGCAATCATTCTTATTTCTTTGCTTGCATTATCCTTGAATTCACTTTTTTTCAAATTCGAATCAATGAATTATGTGATACTTGTTGTCATTACATCATTTGCATTATTTGGAATACTTGATGACATGCTGGATATAGGTCGAGCATCCAAGCTTCTTATCATGTATTATTGCTCATATCCCTTAATTCAATATGTAACCAACACAACAGTAGTATTCCCGATAATAGGATATGTAGACTTAGGAGATATATATATCCAGCTCATTGTTCCTACATTCGTTCTGGTTGCTGCGAATTTAATAAATATGCATTCTGGATATAATGGATTGTCTTCCGGTCTTTCAGTGATAATACTAATGTCCTTGATCATTAAAAGTATAATAGTCATGGATGTTGATAATATATTTTCAATTATCAGTATTACTGGCGCAACATTTGGTTTTTATATATTTGAACGGTATCCTTCAAAAATCTTCTGGGGTAATATAGGATCCCTTACAGTAGGATCTACTATCGGAGCACTTATTGTTGTCCAGGGATTTATTGTAAGTGGATTTATTATGCTTATTCCACATACAGTAAATTTTTTATTATATGTATACTGGAAAATAAGAAAATTTCCAACTGCTAAATTTGGAAAGATAAGGAATGATGGAACCCTTGAAGTACCAAATCCGTTGACTCTCAAGTGGATATTGCCATATTATATGAAAGTTGATGAAAAACAGGCAACTAAAGCAATGTTTCTTTTAACAAGCGTATTTTGCGTGATTGGATTATTTGTACCATAATTGACTTATTGCTATTTTTGTATCCACTTCAAATATAAAATAAATTGTAATAATGATGATCATCACATTCTATTTTTTTCGTAAGATTTAAATAGTTAAGAATGGTAGTAATAGTAAAATAAATTAATAATTCCCATTAATATTCCAAATCAATAATAAATTCAGTTAAACAATATTCAAGATTATATTTATTTAATACATATATGCTTTCCGGGTGGTTAGGAGGAAAATTAATTGAATAATACTATTATAAGAGTTATGCTGGCACTTATCTTATTACTGGCTATGAGTATGCCTTGTGTGGCTTTAGAAGTACATGGGTCAGTTAACAACAACAATGGAGAACCTGTACGATTTGCTGCAATATCAATATATGAAAATGATGATTATACTGACTGTTTATACAGCAGTTGGACAGATATGAACGGGGATTTTTCCATTTCTCTGGAGTCATTACCTGAAAATAGAACCATTTATATAGTTGCAGAAAAAGACGGTGAGTTTGGTAAGAGTAGAAATGAAGCTGGTGAAGAGTTCAATATTACTATAAACCCGAATAATACGATATTAGTACCGGAATTTCCACTAATGGCCTTACCAATAGCTGTAATGATAGCACTGGTCTTTTTATTTATTACCAGTAAAAAACACAACTGATTATTAGTACCTGATACCAGGTATGAACAGGATACAATAATATGCGTGCTAAACACCCTATCCATACTACTCTTAGTACAGAGGCTATGAGAGTACTTGAGCGTTATGAGCAGGAGTTAGGTGCTAAGAATGTGGTTTTAGAGCGTGCATTGTTAGGTATGGATAAAATCCGTTTAAAAGATAAAATAGATCCTCAAAGCCTCAGCAAAGTTATTAAAAGAGTAAGAACTGGTATCCCGGGTTTCGATGAATTAGTAGAAGGTGGAATTCCCGAAGGGTTTGTTGTAGTAGTAACAGGTCCCCCTGGAACTGGTAAGACTACATTCTCCATGCAGTTCTTATTGGAGGGTATGAAGGACAATGAAAAATGTATTTTTTTCTCTTTTGAGGAAAAAGTAGAACAGTTGATCAAACAGTCTATACGATATGGATGGGATGTCGGAGATTATCTGGATAAAGGGTATCTGGAAATATTCGGATTTACTATGCTGTCATTAGAGGAGATTATAGAGATTATTGAGGTTTTTAAGCCAAAACGTATTGTTTTTGATTCACTTAATCTTTTTTCTTCACATGAGAAATTCAGACATTCGTCAGAATGGAGAAATATCTTAAAGATCATTAAAGAAAAAAAAATAACTTGTTTTGCTATTACAGAAAAAAAACATGGTATTGAAATAAATGAATATGATGATTTTGATTTTATGGGTGATGGTATTTTTTTCTTTGATAAAAAATTTAGACAGGAATTAGATCAATATAAAACGTATTTTATTGAGATCCAAAAAATGCGGTTAACAGAGATCAATGAAATGCCGCATCAATTCTTTTTTACTAAATCCGGTCTGCAGCTTCGAAGTGCATCAAATCTGGCAAAACGATTAGTTAAGTCTTCATATGATCCTGCGAAAAACGGTACTGCGTAAAAAATTCAGAAACATGAATTGCATCTATCGTTTGAAATCCTAACCTTTAAAGCTAATTAAACCAATATGGGAGTCAAGAACAAAATCCTCCCTTTGGTCGGATTTTCTTGACTGAGACTCTTAAAAGAGCCGAAGATTAGAAGATTCGTAGAATCTTCGTCCGATATTCCAGAGGAATGGAGAATTAGAAAATGTGAACGAAGTGAACATTTTCGATATATCAAGTTATACTTGATATACTATAAAAATTTTAATTGGATATAGTAAATGGACGGTGACAATATATGGTAATCGGTGTGACTATGGTCAAAGTAGTACCAGGTCAAGAGAAATCAGCTTTTAATGAATTGAAGAGCATCAAAGGTACCAAGGATATCTATCATATCTTCGGAGAGTATGATTTTGTGGTTATTAGCGAAGTAGAAGGCTTAAGTACCCTGAATAATCTTGTGGACACAATACGTGAGAGCGAGAGTGTCACTTCTACACAGACAGTTGTTGGTGCGGAACTCTGATTGGATATCATTTTGCTTTATTGTTAATAAGGTGATACATTAGTGGTACAAATCATAGCGCAAGAGCTTGCAAAAAAGCAGCGTGCTATCAGTATAGCAGAATTTTTTGAGAAAAATAGACAGATACTTGGTTTTGATTCGGCTCCACGTAGTCTGCTAACTGCAGTAAAGGAAGCAGTTGATAATGCACTTGATGCATGTGAAGATGCAGATATCTTACCTGATATTATGATCAGTATTGAAGATGCAGGCGGGGATAATATAGCAACGGTAATTGAGGATAACGGACCTGGTATAATAAAGGAACAGATCCCAAAGACCTTTGCCAAACTCCTGTATGGCTCCAGGTTCCATGCAATAAAGCAAAGTCGTGGACAACAGGGGATTGGTATTTCTGCCGCTGTACTATACAGCCAGTTAACCACAGGCAGACCAACCAGGATCATATCAAAGATCGATAGGGGTAAACCTGCTCATTATTATGAACTGATAATTAATACCAGTACCAATGAACCTGAAATAATCGAAGATAAAAATGTGGACTGGGATCGGCCCAGAGGTACTCGTGTGGAGATGGAAATGAAAGCCTCCTATGTCAAGGGTAGGCGGCAAAGCGTACTGGAATATCTAAAAAACACAGCCATTGTTAACCCCCATGCAAGGTTCACCCTGGTTGAACCGGACGGTAATACCATTATATTTAATAGAGCCATTGACACACTACCTGAACCTGCCCGTGAGATACTGCCGCATCCGGAAGGTATTGAACTGGGAATGCTTATAAAGTTGCTACGGTATACTGATCGACAGAAACTTGCACCATTTTTGAGATACAGTTTTTCCCGCATCGGACTGCAGACAGCGCAAGACATATGTAAAACTGCGCATCTTGATATAGATACAGACCCACATAACTTAAACTTAGAGGACACAAAAAAACTATTAGCTGCATTTAAGAAAGTAAAGATCACGGCTCCACCTACTGATTGTCTATCACCGATCACTGAAAACCGAATTTTCAAAGGTCTGGAAAAGGAATATAGTGTAGATTTTTTATCCACAATTACCAGACCTGCCAATGTACATTCAGGTCATCCTTTCTTAGTAGAAGTAGGTATCGCTTACGGCGGCAGTCTTGGTAAAGAGGATAGGGTCACTATCCTGAGATTTGCCAATAAAGTACCGCTACTGTACCAGCAGGGAGGCTGTGGAATAACCCATGCAGTTGAGAATATCAGATGGAAGAATTATTCTATCAACCAGCCCGGAGGTGGCATTCCTGCAGGTCCGGCTGTTATTATGGTGCATGTTGCATCTACTCATATACCTTTCACTTCAGAAAGCAAAGACGCTTTGGCAGATGTACCTGAGATCATATCTGAGATCGAGCTTGGTCTAAAGGACATAGGTCGCAGATTAAAGTCATATCTTTCAAAACAACAGACTCTATCCAAACGGCGTGAAAAAGAAGAAATTATTAAGAAAATACTGCCTAGAATAGCAGAAAAAGTATCCCAGGTATTAGAGAAACCTATGCCGGATATCACACCTATAATAGCAAAGATCATGGGTAACCTCCTGGTAGATCGTGATATTTCAAAGAACGGTAACGATGTTAAGGTAAATATTTCTATAAAGAACTATAGTACTTCAGCGTTGAAGTTCAAGCTGCATGATACACACGCTTTTCCTATCCGGGATGCTGATCCTGAGCCTAAACTTATCTCATTGGGCAGGGATACGGACCATATATGGCAAATGGAAATAAAATCCAAAGGGAAGCAAAGCATTATGTATACTCTACCTTTTATTTCAATGGATGAGATAACAAATCTACCCGGGTTGATAATTGAAGGTCTTGAGGATGAAGTGGTCAATGGAGCAAAAGCTATACAGGGGTATCCGGATGAATAGTCAACAAAATGATAAAAATACGGCCCGGACACTCATAGGTATTATAGACCGTATCTATAAGCAGATAGAAACCAAAACAGTACCGAACATTGTCCTTCCTACGCGTACTAAAGCTAATATTGAATATAATAATGAGAGCGAGGTCTGGGTTTATGGCGATAAAGAAAGTATGCGCAGTGCTAAGACAGTAAAAGGTGCGAACCAGATACTAAAGATGTCGTATGTTATAGAGCTTCTTACCAGGGAGCACCTTGAGAACAACAGGGGATCAACCTTAAGAGAATTATATTATATTTCAGAGAACTGGGATATAGCCAAATTCAAGGAACAGCCTGAAAGTGACCGTTTGATCGAGGACCTGGAGATCATCACATCTCTACAGAGAGAAGATTTCCATATGAGACCTGAAGAGGATGGGGCGACTATATTCGGACCCCTGAAACTAAAGGAAAATACTAAACGCGGTGAGCGTATTATTCATTGCAGGGATGATGTAGGTGAAGCGGGGTACCAGATCCCTTTCAATGTAAATAATATCGAGTTACTGGAACATGATGCAAAATTCATTATTGCAATTGAGACCGGTGGTATGCATGCAAGGCTTATTGAGAACGGATTTGATGAAGAATATAATGCTATACTGGTGCACCTTAAAGGTCAACCTGCCAGAAGTACAAGGCGAATGTTGAAAAGACTAAATGAAGAATTTAATATCCCTGTGGTAGTATTCACTGATGGTGATCCCTGGAGCTACAGGATATTTGCCAGTGTAGCATATGGTGCTATAAAGAGTGCGCATATGTCAGAGTATATGGCTACTCCGGCTGCACACTTTATTGGTGTGCAGCCAAGTGATATTGTGGAATATGAACTATCTACTGACAAGCTGACAGAACAGGATATAAAAGCTCTGCACAGTGAATTATCAGATCCCAGGTTTGAATCTGAGTACTGGAAAAACCAGATCAACCTGCAGCTTGATATTGGAAAGAAGGCAGAACAACAGGCGTTTGCAGGAAAAGGGCTGGATTTTGTAACCCAACGGTACTTACCTGAGCGGTTAACAGAGATGGGAGTGATATGATGACAGATAACAAATATGATGCAGGCAGAATACAGGTTTTAGAAGGATTGGAAGCCGTACGAAAACGGCCAAGTATGTATATAGGCAGCACTGATAGCCGTGGACTTCATCACCTGGTCTATGAAGTTGTGGATAATAGTATTGATGAAGCACTGGCAGGGTACTGCAGTAATATAGATGTAATTATTCAACGTGATAATGCTGTATTAGTTCAGGATGATGGTAGGGGTATTCCTGTGGATATGCATAAGAAATATCATAAATCAGCACTTGAAGTTGTTATGACCATGCTCCATGCAGGAGGCAAGTTCGATACTGAATCGTATAAGGTCGCAGGAGGTCTGCATGGTGTCGGTGTGTCTGTTGTTAATGCCCTGTCAGAATGGATGGAAGTTGAGGTATACCGCGGCGGTAAAGTTCATTTCCAGCGGTATCAACGTGGAAAAGCCACAAGTGAGATCACAATAAAAGGCGAATCTGAAGGTACCGGTACAAGGGTTACTTTCAAACCTGATTATGAGATATTCGAATCATTGGATATCAGTTTTGAGACTATCTCTAAACGCTTAAGAGAAATGGCGTTTTTAAACAGGGGGATCAGGATCAACATTAAAGACGAGCGTACCGGTGATGAAAAGCAGTTCCATTATGAAGGCGGGATAGTAGCCTTTGTTGAGCACCTGAACAAGAATAAGAATACCCTACACCAGCCTCCGATCTATTTCCAGAAGTCCAGGGATAGCACGCAAGTGGAGATCGCTATTCAGTACAATGACAGCTATAATGATACGGTCTTTTCATTTGCCAATAATATCAATACTCATGAAGGTGGTACGCACTTAAGCGGTTTTAAGGCTGCCCTGACAAGGACAGTCAACGATTATGTGAAAGAAAAGGGTTTGATCAAGAGTGGGGCTAAATTGTCAGGTGAAGATATTAGAGAGGGTATAACTGCAATTATCAGTGTTAAACTCACAAACCCACAGTTCGAAGGCCAGACTAAGACCAAGTTGGGTAATCATGATGTTAAGGGTATAGTAGAGACCCTGGTGGGTGAAGGGCTGGGAGAATTTTTGGAAGAACATCCCAAAGAAGCTGAGCGGATAATCGGTAAATCCGTATTGGCTGCCCAGGCCAGGGAAGCTGCCAGGAAAGCCAGGGAATTAACAAGGCGAAAAAGTGCTCTTGAGGTTTCGTCGCTTCCTGGTAAACTGGCAGATTGCAGTGAAAAAGATGCATCCAAATGCGAGATATATGTAGTAGAGGGTGATAGTGCTGGTGGTTCTGCCAAGCAGGGGCGTAGCCGGGAGTTCCAGGCAATTTTACCTTTAAGAGGTAAGATATTGAATGTGGAAAAAGCCAGACTGAACAAAATATTGAACAACCTGGAGATACGTGCTGTTATTACAGCTATGGGTACAGGTGTGGGGGATGATTTTGATATAGAGAAAGCACGGTATCATAAGATGATCATTATGACTGATGCTGATGTGGACGGAGCTCATATCAGGACTCTACTGCTTACTTTTTTCTATAGATATATGAAAGAATTAATAGAGAACGGATATGTGTATATCGCACAGCCACCTTTGTTCCGTATTAATAAGTCAAAGGCTATCTATTATGTCTACAGCGAGGCCGAGCTTGAGAAAAAACTCGAAGAGATAGGACCTCAGGGGACAAATATCCAGAGGTTCAAGGGTCTGGGTGAGATGAACCCTGATCAATTATGGGATACAACCATGGACCCACAAACCAGAACGCTTGTTCAGGTCACTCTTGAGAATGCTATGGAAGCTGATGAGATCTTTACTATTCTTATGGGAGATAAAGTGGAGCCCAGGCGGGAATTTATTGAACTCCATGCAAAAGAAGTTGCAAACCTGGATGTATGATCCTGGAAAATCCGACAGATAGGAGGATTTTGTTCTTGAAATATTGCTTCTTGAGAATTAACACGGATTAAAATACCTTACCGATCACAAATGTCAAAATACCATACTTTTTGAAGTGGATACCTATTTCATAATTAAATTGAAATCAAAGCCTTCGAAACTAACTCGGGAATTCAAGGAAAATCAAAAAATTATTAGGATATACTGCTATTACCGTAAAGTTTAAGCTTGTTATGAATATATATTCATTTATGGTAAGATCGAGAAATCATTAGAGGCTATATAAGCTTTCAAATGATGGTTAACAAAATTCTTGCTAACGCTCGGATTTTCGATATAAAGTTATAATAAAATATTTTGTAAAAGGAGAAAAAAAATATGAAGATATGCGTAACATCAACCGGAACAACCATGGATGCGTCTATGGATCCCAGATTCGGGCGATGCCAGTATTTCGTGATAGTGGATCCGGAAACGATGGAATATGAAGCGATGCCGAATCCAAGCGTAGGCGCTTCCGGTGGTGCAGGGATACAGGCAGGACAAACCGTTGCAGGCAAGGGCGTTAGTGTTGTTGTCACAGGCAATGTGGGACCAAATGCAACCCAGACACTCGGAGCTGCCGGAATACAGATCATGACAGGTGCAAGCGGCACTGTCAAAGATGCAATCGAACAGTACAAAAGCGGTAAATTACAACAAACTGAAGCCCCGACCGCACAGGCACACACTGGAATGAGCAGCAGCGACAGTGCCGGTGTAGGCGTGGGTACAGGTGTGGGTGTTGGTGCCGGAATGGGTGCTGGCGGAGGTATGGGACGCGGTGGCGGAGGTGGCCGTGGCGGCGGTCGCGGTATGGGAAGAGGTATGGGAATAGGCTTAGGGGCTCAGATACCACCCACTCCTCCAGTATCGTCTCCACCTGTCCAAACAAAAGAAATGGAGATACAAGCCCTTGAGAGTCAGATGAAAGCTATCAAGGCAAAACTTGATGATCTTAAAAAATAGGAGGTGAATGAAATGAGAGGCGGAAATAGAAATATGTACTATGCTACGGGACTACCCGGATGGATGCGACTTGGATATTCACCGGGCTGGGTTGGACGAAGTCCGGATGGGCTGCCACCAACAGCACAGTATCTAAGAACCGGAACATGGCAAATGCCACAGCAGCAGGCTCAATGGCAGGGAATGCCGACTGGCATGCCAGCCATTTCAGAGCAACAGGAACTTTCAATGCTCGAATCCCAGGCAGTAGTACTTGAGCAGCAATTACAACAGATAAAAAATAGACTAGAAGAATTGAAAAAATGAAATACCAGGTAAATGAATCGTTATGCGTAGGATGTGGGTTATGTGTGGACGTATGTCCTGTAAAAGCAATAACTATGTCTGATATAGCAAAAATCGATATAGACCAATGCACTGGCTGTGGAGCATGCGTTAACGTATGCAAGAAAGGTGCGATCATCGAAGTACCGGCTGAAACAGTGAATGAGAATGTGCCTGTACCAGCCGCAATTGTGTCTGGAATTGCATCTGCCATAGGATCTATTGGAGGTGCAATCAAGCAGTACACGAATAACAGAGATCCTACCGGATCCCGTCAAGGTAGTACCGGGCGTGGAGGCGGTCGTGGTAGTGGTCGTGGTAGAGGCGGCAGCGGTCGCAGGATGAATAAACAGAATAAAAGGAGGTAGTAACTATGCCAAGAGGAAGAGGTTTTAGAACAAGAAGCTATAGATTCTGCAGAAGGTATCCCTTGCTTCAGACAGGATCGATACCTATGGGAACGGCATATCCAAAGTTTTATCCAATGTTCCCAAGAGGTGGAAACATAGGTTATAGTAGGTGGTAAAAATGAATAGATGGTACAGGGAAGATTATAACCCATATTATTTAGGCAGGTGCAGAAGATTCCCGTGGCTTCCAAGATGGTGGTGGGCTATGCCCGATATGCCACTTGTGCCACAGGCACCTTCATCAATCCCAGGTTATACACCATCCCCCTATACACCACCCTTATGGACCGAAGAACAGGAACTCGCAATGCTCGAGTCCAATAAAGTGATGGTGGAACAGCAATTGAACAGATAAAGAACAGACTTAAGGAGATAGAAAAATGACACCAATGGGTTCAGTAAGCGGAAGAGGAAGTGGCATGGGCAGAGGCGGTGGAAGACAACGTCTTGGTCCGGTTCAGGAGTGTAGATGCACGAGTTGCGGATACACCCAACCACACCAGCCAGGTGTGCCGTGTGCTAATCAGGCATGTCCGAAATGTGGATCAGCAATGGTAGGTGTTTAACCTGCCATTCTTTTTTTTTAAGTGGAAATTAACATGGATTTAGACGAACTGGCCGAAGGGCTGGAAAGCATGATATTAGAGGATGCAAAAAAGGTTTTTTCAGAAACAGTGATTGAATATGCCTACAATCCGAGAAATGTGGGAGTGATCAATAATGCAGATGGAGTCGGAAAGTTAACAGGCACCTGTGGAGATACGGTGCAAATAAGCATCCGGGTTGAGAATAGTAAAATAACAAAGAGTATGTTCATCAGTGATGGATGCGGCACATCGATCGCATGCGGAAGTATGCTTACGGAAATGATTAAGGATAAGACGATCGAGGAAGCATTGATGATCAATAGTAATGATCTTCTTCGAAGTCTTGACGGATTGCCTGAGGAATATGTACACTGTACAGTCCTTGCGGTAAATGTTCTGCAGGCGGCAATCGATGATTACAAGAAAAAGTTCACTTAGTTCGCATTTACTTTAGATATATTTTTATAAAATATATGCCATAATGAACAAAAACTTCCATCCGGTCGGATTTTATTGCCTGAAGCTTCGAAGAAGCTGAAGACTAAAAGATTCGTAGAATCTTCGTCCGACATTCCAGAGGAATGGAGGATAAAAAATGCGAAACATTTTCGATATATCAAGTTGTATTTGATATACTAAAATTAAGATAAACAAATAAATTATATAAAATAAACATAAGGTGAAAATAAATGAAAGTATGTATTCCAACCACCGGAGAAGGTGGTATTGATGATTTAGTAGGTCAACATTTTGGCAGGGTACCAACATACACTGTCGTAGATCTTGACACTAACGAAATAAATGTGATTCCGAATACCAGTGAGCATATGGGTGGTGTTGGCTTGCCACCTGAGTCCATATCAAAGACGGGTACTCATGTAATGCTCTGCTCAGGGCTTGGACCCAAAGCGGTTCATATGTTCGAACAGTATGGCATCGATGTCTTCGTTGGTGCACAAGGTACGGTGAGTGATGTGATTGAGGCATGGAAGCAAGGGAAACTTACAGAAGCAACTGATGAGAATGCCTGTAAAGAGCATAGAGATCATTAAATAGAGGTTAATAATAATAATTGTAATTTTTTAAATTGATCATCATGTTTTTCCTAATGCTTCAGAGCATTAACTGTAGAAAAAATCCTCGCTAACGCTCGGATTTTATTGCCTGAAGCTCCGAAGGAGCTGAAGATTAGAAAATGTGAACGGAGTAGGCATTTTTGATACATCAAGTTATACTTGATATACTATAAAAAGATGCTTTCTCTATAATCAATATCTTTTTATTTTTCCACTCCCAGTAAACCACTTCAAAAAGCATGGTATCAAATGGATACTATGGAAACTATGTAGGGCCCAATGATCTCTACTCGACAATTTATAGGATGTTGATGTTGCAGTGTTTCCTGTCAAATATTTTTATAGTATGTCAAGTATAACTTGACATACTAAAGAAAATCCGACCGAAGGGAGGATTTTGTTCTATTACACAAATTTTGGACATTTGGAACAGCCTGTAGAAAAGATTAAATCAATTGACTCCAATTAAATTTAATTTGCATACATTAAACTCATACAACCGGGAATATCTATGGATAAAACAGCAACAATATATGAAAAATTAAAAAGCAGGATGAGTCACGAAGAATTTTTAGTACTTGTGGAACAAAAGGAAAAATTGATGGGCGATCTTGCTGATCGGGAATCGGCTGCTATGCTGGTAGCCCATGATCTTGGAGTTAATAATGATGAGATGAAGATCGATAAAGTCACATCCGATATATCCAATGTTACTGTAGTAGGTAAAGTGATCACTTGTTCTGATGTAAGGACATTTGCACGAGACGATGGTTCTACCGGCAGTGTAGCTAATCTCACCATAGCAGATGATACGGGGTCTATCAGAATAGTTTTATGGGATCAGTCGGCTGATCTGATAAAAGTGGGAGAAATAGCTTTCGGAGATTCCATTCAGGTTTCCGGTTTTGTAAAAGAGGGGCGTAATGGTCTTGAAGTAAGTGTCGGACGAGGTGGTGGCGTGGAGAAAGTTGTTCTGAATGAAGAAATACAGGTACGTATTGAGCCCTATAAGATCAGCGAGATACACTCAGGGATGAGTGATATCCATATAGTAGGCAAGGCACTCGAGATTTCCGATACCAGGACTTTCCAGCGTAAGGACAGCACAACAGGCAGGCTCAGGAATATTACACTGGGTGATGCTACAGGCAAGATCAGGGTGACTGTATGGGATGATAAAGTAGACAAACTTGATCAAATTGCACTGGGTGATGGTGTTGAGATAGCTGGAGCTTATGCAAGAGAAAATACTTTCAGTAACCAGGTAGAGATCAGTATGGGCTATAACAGTTCCATTCGAAAGAGCAATACAGTAGTCGAATTTGAGGAAAAGATCACACCTATTGCAGATATCGAGCCCAACGGGTCATATAGCGTATCAGGTTATATTACCGGACTGGATGAATTAAGAGAATTCCAGCGCAAGGACGGGGGATCAGGTAAAGTGGTAAACATTCATATCTCTGATGATACTGGCAGGATACGTACATCATTATGGGATAAACAGACCGATATTATTAATGAGATAGATATCGGAACCAAATTGATGATAACTGATTGTTATGCTAAACCCGGATGGAATAACGAAGTTGAATTGAGTGTAGGAGAACGCAGTACTATTACTGTATTAAAGTAAAATTATACCTTTGATTTCTTAGCTTTTTTCAATTTCTTCTTTGTCATTTTTGTTCTGAATTCGCTGACTTCTTCCACAGCTTCTTCTTTTTGTTCTCTGTAGAACAACAGACCGACTACAAGACCGAAAACAACTATGAAAAGAATAGCATAGAACTGAAAAAGAGTTAACGGACCGAATAGCTGGTTTTTCATCTCAATTTCGTCCCAGAATAACACGATCAATCGTAACTTTGCAAATAGATCAATACCCTGTATTCTACACAACATATCAATAACATAAATAATAAGAGTTGATATGATCGCAATAATAAATGAAAATGCAAGTGCAAGCAATGTTTGCTGTGAGTTATTATTCTGTATCTGAGAGTTCATTATTTCTTTGCCTCTTATGATTTTTCATCCTCGATTATAAATGAACCTATATAATTACAATCCTTACATTGGTACTGTACTCCAAGTTTTAAACCCATATAATAAGTTACATTATTAGAGCCGCATTGTGGACAAATAAGTATATTTCCAGTTCTTTCAAGGTTATGTTCCTGAATTTTACGTTCTAATTCATCAAAATTTTCAGGATCATTTGAAATTGGCTTAACCATTAATCTGTATAATTCCTCGATATAATATAAATTATTTTGTATTGCAGTGATCACTATTTTTTTCTACGGGCCAGTATCTCTTGTGCCATCCACTTTTTCAATTGCATAAATTTCACATCAGAAAGTCCAACCACTTCAAGTACGCCGTCACGCAAAAAACAGGGTTTAGTGATCTTACAGCACCAGGCCATGCTACCAAAACATGTGCTGTCACCATATTCAAGTAATGTACCTTCAACCAGTTCCAGTTTCAGTCTGGCAAACTCTTGAGCTGTCATTCCTATCTGTTCAAGGGCATTATGAACTGCACATGGTTTTACAGGAAGACAACAAAATGCCAGTCCCCTTAAATCTCCACCGCCACAGATATGCTTAGGTGAATTATACCAACCTGTATTTATCTGATATAATATGATCTGGTCTACTATATGATGCAATGTATCGGGATCTTTTAATACAGCTCTGGCGCAGGAGACCATATCAGCTCCTCTTGAGAACATGGACTTTGCAGAAGAAATATCTACTACTGAATTGTTGCCTATAATGAATAATGAAGTATTGTTCCTGATCTTTCTGATGATATTAACATCAGCACCATGTTTGCCCATGGCATCAATATGAATAATATGGGCACCGGATTGTTCAATCACCTGGGCTATTGTAAGATCATTCACCACATTGGCCCTGATCTTGACAGATACCACGGCTCCCGTACTCCTGACCGCCTGGATGATCTCACTTAGTGTATCAGGGTGCATCAGCAGAGATTGCCCGGCACCCAATTCTACTATTTCATCCTGACGGCAGTGTGCATTTATCTCTATACCGGCCCCCTTTTTTTTTGCAATACGGGCTGCTTCGACATAAGCGTCTATATTCGCTGCCCTTACATTTACCATAACGCAACACCCATGAGGGTCTTTATTCATATTATCCAGTTCATGGATTAAAAATTCCATAGGCTCATCTGTCACGAATTCAGTACGACCGCGCTGGGCAATCCTTCTAGCTGCTTCATTGGTCTTACTATCAAGATTATAGCCCCCCAGTATCACCATTCCGGCATGGTCAGTGAACTGTCTGGCAAATTGGCTATCGGTTATACCAGCCATAGGGGCAAGTGCAATAGGATTGTCAGGGGTAAGATATCCTATTTTTAAATCAAAGGGTGGTATTACATCTGTTTTCAATGGTACGTCCTCAAAGGTAATTTGATCTATTGTTTTTTTTCTTGAGAGGTCTTCCTCATTGTTTAAACTATAAAAGTTTTACTAGAATAAAACCATATTTCGGGCGAACTATTAATTATCATGCATATAATAGAGGTCTTATAATCAAACTCGGGAATTGAAGGAATCATGAACAACATAATATTAATTGTTATTTTGCTGCTTGGTACAGTCTTTATGACTTTGGCATGTATCAACAATACACAAGAACAGCCATCAGGCGAAGAGCAGTTAATAGTGGCTGTAAGTATTCTACCCCAGGCTGATTTTGTTGAGCAGATCGGAGGCAATAAGACAAAGGCCATTGTGATGATCCCTCCCGGAGCAAGCCCGGCAACATATGAACCAACTGCAAATCAGCTTATGGAAGTGAGTGATGCAAAAATATATGCAGCATTAGGATCAGGTCTTCCTTTTGAGAAGGTCTGGCTGGATAAGATCAGATCAGTTAATGAAGATATGCTTGTTATAAATACCTCACAGGGTGTTGATATTATTCCAAAGGACCCACATGTATGGCTATCACCGCGATCTGTTAAGATCCAGGTGGAAAATATTTATCAGGGTCTTGTCCAGGTTGATCCTGGTAACAAGGATCTCTATTTTCAGAATAAAGAACAATTTCTTGAAGAATTGACAACTCTCGATTTGCAGATCAATGAATCCCTGAAAGGATCAAGAAACCGGAGTTTTATGGTGTTTCATCCGTCCTGGGAGTATTTTGCAAGGGATTATAATCTTACAATGATCCCTGTAGAAATTGAAGGGAAAGAACCAAGTGCCGGTGATATGGTTAATTTGATTGAGACAGCCAGCCGGAATAACATTACTGTTATTTTTGTCCAGCCGCAGTTCAGTACAAAAAGTGCTCAGGTAATAGCAGATGAGATCGGAGCCAGTGTTGTCCCGATCGATCCTCTGGGAAAAGATTATATTACTAATATGCAGATAGTAACAGATGCATTTACCAGGGTATTGTCGTAAAGATGAACAAAGAAGTGATCAATCTAAATAATGTCTGGGTCAGGTATGAAGATATTACTGTACTTGAAGGAATAGATCTTGTTGTATACCAGCATGATTTTTTAGGTCTTATAGGACCCAACGGCGGAGGAAAGAGCACATTGGTAAAGGTTATCTTAGGTATGATAAAACCATACCAGGGAACTGTCAGTGTTCTTGATGCACCTCCTAGAAAAAGTAGAAAATATATTGGATATGTCCCACAATACAGTCTTTTTGATCTGAATTTTCCAATCACTGTCTGGGAAGTAGGGCTCATGGGACGATTAGGTCATCGTGGTCTATTCAGTCGATATAATAGTGAAGATAAACAGGCAGTTTATAAAGCTCTTGATACGGTTGAGATGCTTGAGTATAAGGATCGCCAGGGCAAAGGCAGCGGGTTTTTATTGCCAGGGCACTTGCAGCAGATCCGAAATTACTTCTACTGGATGAACCTGCCTCAGGTATTGATACACATATGCAGACTGAGTTTTATGAACTGCTGGATAAATTAAAAAAATCTATGGCGATCGTTATGGTTTCACATGATATCTCCGCAATTTCCATATATATGGATAAGATCGCCTGTTTGAACCGCAAACTGTATTATCACGATTCTAAAGAGCTAACATCCCAGGACCTTGAGGCAACATACCAGTGCCCGGTCGAATTTATCGCTCACGGTGTCCCACATAGGGTATTGAAAAGTCATTAAAAGGTTTTACATGCTGGAAATATTGCATTATGAGATTATAAGAAATGCTATTATCATAGGTGTCCTTGCCAGTATTGCATGTGGTATTATCGGTGTTTATGTTGTGGTGAAGCGGATTGTTTTTATCAGCGGCGGAATTGCTCATGCTTCATTCGGGGGCATAGGGCTTGGATACTACTTAGGGATCGATCCGATCCTTGGAGTGCTTCCTTTTAGTATTATCTCGGCACTGAGTATGGGTCTGGTCAGCAGGCGATCCAAACTTCCAGAGGATACTGCAATTGGGATCTTGTGGGCAATGGGTATGGCTATCGGAATTATCCTTGTTAACCTAACACCTGGATATGCTCCGGATCTTATGACATATCTTTTCGGGTCTATTTTGTTCGTATCTAACTCAGATATCATTTTAATGTTAATCCTGGATGCTGTTATTATCCTGATAGTACTGATATTTTATAAAGAATTCATGGCATTGTGTTTTGATGAAGATTTTGCCGAAGTATCCGGAGTTCCTGTAGAGCGACTGTATCTTGTTTTGTTGTGTCTTATCGCTTTGACTGTAGTAGTACTAATGCAGGTAGTGGGTATTATTATGGTTATTGCTTTATTAACGATCCCTGCGGCTTTTAGTAGGGAATTTACCAATGATCTTAAAAAAATGATGTGGATTTCAATGCTTTTTGGCGCTATTTTTTGCATAGTTGGGATATGGCTGTCAATGGTATTTTATGTGCCATCCGGTGCAACTATAATTTTGAGTATGGCTGTGTTTTATTGTTTATATCTATTGTATATTCATTTTAAATGAAATCCTCCCTTCGGTCGGATTTTATTTAACATGATAAATCTATTTTCATACCGGCATAGTTGATAATTCAGGATATTGCTGTCCCTTTACATGAACAAAATCCTCGCTAGCACTCGGATTTTCTTGACTGAGGCCCTTAAAAGAGCCGAAGATTAGAAAATGTGAACGAAGTGAGCATTTTCGATATATCAAGTTAACTTGAGTATACTACAAGAAAAATTCCGTAAGCTTTATTGCAAAGATGCTTAAAAGGTAGAACTAGTAGGATATTACGAAAGGAATTTCCTTAAACTTAAAAAGTGGTGTAAACAAAGTCTATAGGCACCAGGTTGTTATCACGGAAGTGTTGGTCATGGTTGGGAAGTTAATTATAATATTTATGGCAACAATAATCTTTATTGGAATCGGATCCGCAACAACGATTTACGTGCCTGACGATTATGTAAAGATCCAATGGGCGATGGATAATGCAACCGATGGAGATAGGATAATTGTTAGAGATGGAACTTACACTGAGAATATGGATGTAAATAAGCGTTTAACGATTCAATCTAAAAATGGCCCCACGCATACGATTATAAGTAGCGCAACAGGCGACGTTGCCTTTAACGTAACCACGGATTATGTTAACATAAGCGGATTTACAATAAAGAATGCAACTGGAAGGACAATCATCGAAAATCATTCTTTTGTTGCTCATAGTCCAGGGCATGGGATTCTTCTTCATGATATAGAACATTGTAATATATCTAACAATACGGTATCGCAGAACAGCTTTGGTATATTCTTGTCTTCTTCAGGTAACAATATGCTCGTGAACAACAAGGCATTGAACAACAATTTCGGTATATATTTGGGTTCTTCAAGTAATAACAACACTCTCATAAACAATACTGCAAACGCGAACAACAATTATGGCATTTCCCTTTTTCACCTGAGTAATAATACGCTCTTAAACAACAGAGCGTTGAACAACAAGTACGGCATTTACTTGGGTTTTTCGAGTAATAATAATACCCTTATGAACAACGTGGTATCGAGTAATAAACTTGGCATTTTCGTGTTTTATTCGAGCAACAACAATGCCTTCGTGAACAACACGGTGTTGGATAACAACTACGGCATCAGCCTGCAACAACGTTCAAGCAACAACAAAATATATCTGAATAACTTCATAAACAACACTGATGACGTTACATTTATTTACCCCGGCCCTTATTCCGGGGGTTCAACCAACATCTGGAATTCCACATCAGAAATACCCTATACCTACAACGGCAAGATTTGCACAAGCTACTTAGGCAACTACTGGGATGATTATGTTGGTCGAGATAATGAAAAAGATGGAATTGGTGATCATCCTCATTACCTAATAGATTCAAATAAAGACAATTATCCACTAATGGAGCCTATTGAGAATTATTTTGCACCAACATGAAATATTTTTGATACGAGAGAAACAGAAAAAACTTATCCAATAGGTGAAGAAAGAGAAAAGAAGGAGACGCCGGGATTTGAACTTGCGACCGTGATCTCAGGGCTGTTGGCGATGGCATATCTTTTGAGAAGGAAGGGATGAAACAACAGGGATGCTCTGAAATTTGAAAGAGATATTAGAAATGAATGGGACAGACAGATATCTAATTGATATGAATATTTTGATATATTTTTTACAGGGAGAGGAAGTAGCGTATCTTTTTTTTTAAGATCAGGAATCACCTTTTTTTTTAAGATATTCGTTTAAATGATCTTGAATTTTTCGTATATCTTCAGTATCAGGCAGGGTGGTAATGATTTTTTCAATAATCTGCCTTTGTTGAATATAAAGGAATGTCCGGGTAAAATTAATGTCAAATATCCAACCCAATTGTAGAAGTTTCATATCATTATATGTTTTCAGAGCATGGGAATTTGAAACCCGGTTGTTAAGGATATCTTCAACAAAGCAAAGTGAATATTCAGGTGTATCAGGAAGTTCAAGCTCCAATGCAGGATTACGGTGCTTATGACGTTGTGCATAATAAGTTGTCACAACCAGCCATATATCCAATTTATCCGCATCCCGTAATAATTTTGAATACAATAAACAATCAGGTTTTTCATTTGCGGGGTCGGGAAGTTTACGTACATTATGATATCCTATGGCTTTAAAAGCGATGGAACGTTGCGTTTTTGTGAGTCGGCTTAATACGTTTGTTTCCTTTAAAACCTTCAGCCCGAGAGTAGCGTGGTTTTCCGATACTTTATCATTAAAAGTACCATAAGTCCTGAATTGTTCGAAGCGACCTATGTCGTGAAATAATGCGATGGTCTCAGCCAGGCGAAGTGCATTTTTATTGAGTTCCAGGGCTTTGCTTAACTGGAGGATCTCCTTACAAACACGTAACGTGTGATCTTCTTTAAGTCTGATATTCTCCTGGATCTTCGGATCTTCCGAGTAAAAACCTTTTACGTACTTTCGAAACCATGAATAGAAAAAGTCAGTGTCTATGTTAGTTTCAATCATGTTTATCCCTATTGTTGTTTAGCTGTTTTCATATATACTTCTTGCAGTCGTGACTGTAATCAGACAGTGCAGCTGGAGTGTGGATGTTACGCGTACCCCGGTCATGATAAAATCTGATGGCCCCGAATATAGGGGTTACTTGAGAATAATCTGTCAAAATTAATTTATATTCTCCTGCTAGATATATAAGAGAATTCGAACCGCAGATAAACGCAAATGAACGCAGATCTGCGGCATTGAATCTGCGTTACCTGCACGCCTTTCAGGCGTAGCAGGTACAAATTTTGATCATACTTCAGTGTTTATAGATAGTATCATGATGGTCATAATATTCAAGTGTAATCTATCCCTTAAGTTTTCAACACTACCAACATCGACTTGTTTTTGCTGAATTATTTTCTTGGCCTTTTTCCCAGTTTAATTGGAATCGCACTGTTTATCGCTATTATATATCCGAGGTCAGGTTTGGTTTTGTAAGCATAATGTCTTAGGGGTGGATTGTTCGAGATCGCAAATTCGATTTTATCTGAATTGCAAGTATAGGCTTGAATATCAATACTATAATAAAATCCTGTGGGATTACCTATTGATAAAATCCAATTCATATTATTTTTGAGTTTTATCCATTAATCGAAGATTATAAATATTGGAAATGCATGTATAACAAATAAATAGAAGGAATTGAGTAAAGATGATTCAAATATTATTGAGAGTATTGACACCCAATATAGGGTTGGGGATGCCTCGGACTTGTAGTCGGGCGGTGCATGGTAGGGGCTGGATAGTGGCATCATGACAAAAAAAATAATTTTAACTATTGCAGTATTAGGAATACTTATGATAAATTTTGCGTCAGGAGATGTTATTCCTGAAAACTCCCATTCTCTTAGTAGATGTGTTAAGTTTGTAAACTTAAACGATTTTTCTGATGTAGTCTTAATTGGTTTTTATACTGGACCAATGGTTGATACATACGAAGCCTACCAAATAGAGAACGATAAGTGTTTAGGCAAAGGATACAAGTTTAATACACTTTACATTTATTGGACTACTAAAAAAAAAATTGAATCTCTTAACCTTGAAGATCTGAAATTAGATTCTGAAAAAATTGCAGGGAGTGGATCGGATAAAGAAGGTAATCCACATTATTATGATGTATATTCCCCATCAGATCTAACACTTTTGTTAGAAGATATTGAGCCTTATGGCGGACATATTGACGAAACTAATCCTCTAATAAATGAAACTATTGAGTATTCTGTTGCAGGATATTCCGATGGTAAGTTAGTTGTATATAAGTCAAAACAAACTTCTGAATATAATAATGGTCAATCAAATAAAGTGGAAACCTTTAAAAAACCAAATATCAATAATAAAGAACCTATAAATCCTGCATTAACCCCCGAGCAAACACAAAATCCAGAACCACAACCAGTGAAAAAATCTTTTTGGAATTCAATTTTTTGTTTTTTTAAGAGACTATTTGGCGGAAGCTGTTAAGATTGTTATATGAATATAAATTTTTAATCTCACTAACTTTTACATTATCGATAGAGATAACAACTTTATACATACTTGTGAAACATTTTTGTAAAAAAAAGAGTGCAAAAATATCTAATAGTCTCTTATTTTTTACCGGCTTTCTTTCTTCTTTAGCTACATTACCTTATCTTTGGTTTATAATTCCTTTATTTATTAAAACAAGAATTCAATATATATTATTAGGAGAATCTTTTGTTATTATTTTGGAATCTCTTATTATTTTTTTCTTGTTAAGAGTAAACCTAAAGACATCTTTCTTTATTTCTCTCATTTGTAATATTTTATCTGTTCTTATAGGATTAATATTATTAAATCTTTAGGTTGCCCAAATCCACATAAATATTTCAATGGTGGGCAATATTTAATCACAGTAATTGCTTTCTTAATAGCCATTTTCTTAAGTACAAATTTATATAACTTTGCAGAGCAAATATGATATATGGAGGATGCTATGAAGCAGGTTGAAATGGATAAAATTTATAGAAATATGCCTCCAGAAGAAATTCCCTGGAATATTGAGACTCCGCCGGACGCTTTAGTTGAGTTGGTCGAAAGTGGAAAAGTGAAACCCTGCAAAACTATTGATTTTGGCTGTGGTGCTGGCAATTATGCTATTTATCTTGCCAGTATAGGATTTGATGTTACTGGAATTGATATTTCCCCGTCAGCTATAAAGATTGCCAAAGAAAATGCAAAGAAGAAAAGAGTCAAGTGCAATTTTCTTGTTGCCGATGTTCTAGGTGATTCGGATGAAATTAAGCAAAGTTTTGACTTTGCATACGACTGGGAGTTATTGCATCATACATACCCGGAGAAAAGAAAGAAATATGTTGAAAATGTGTATAGAATACTTAATACAGGAGGGAATTATCTTTCT